>NZ_RXXX01000029.1:0-36362 GCF_011006755.1 Anoxybacillus sp. MB8 | reverse complement strand
CGTCACTTATCTTGATTGAACCGCCGTATACGGAACCGTACGTACGGTGGTGTGAGAGGACGGAGGTTAATCACCTCCTCCTACTCGATTGATACATAACAAAAAAGGAAATATAATCATGAGGAAGACAATTTGACAGCTGACAACGGAGGGATGACATGAGTAAAGACGTATCAAGAAACAAGTTGCTTTGGATTGCCGGGCTTGGTTGGTTATTTGATGCGATGGATGTAGGGATGCTTTCGTTTATTATTGCTGCATTGCAAAAGGAATGGAATTTAACGGCCGAACAAATGGGTTGGATCGGAAGTATAAATTCGATCGGCATGGCAGTCGGTGCGCTCGTTTTCGGATTGTTAGCTGACCGCATTGGGCGAAAACAAGTTTTCATCATTACGCTTTTATTATTTTCGATCGGTAGCGGACTATCCGCACTTGCGACAACGTTAACGGTCTTTTTAATTTTACGTTTTTTTATCGGCATGGGACTTGGTGGCGAACTGCCTGTTGCGTCAACGCTCGTATCGGAAAGCGTTGCTGCACATGAACGCGGGAAAGTTGTCGTTTTATTGGAAAGCTTTTGGGCAGGTGGTTGGTTACTAGCAGCGCTCATTTCATTTTTCGTTATTCCAGCGTATGGATGGCAAATGGCGCTTATTTTAGGAGCTGTACCAGCGCTATATGCCATTTATTTGCGCATCAATTTGCCAGATTCGAAAAAGTTTATGGCGACAAAAACGGAGCGCCGTTCCGTTTGGCAAAATATCGCAGACGTTTGGGCAAAACCGTACGCAAAACAAACGACAATGCTTTGGATTTTATGGTTTTCAGTCGTCTTTTCGTACTACGGCATGTTTTTATGGCTACCGAGCGTCATGGTCATGAAAGGATTTAGTTTAATTAAAAGTTTTGAGTACGTGCTCATCATGACATTAGCGCAGCTGCCGGGTTATTTTAGCGTCGCATGGTTAATTGAACGCATTGGTCGAAAAGCAGTACTGATCATTTATTTAACTGGTACCGCATTAAGTGCTTATTTCTTCGGAAATGCTGACTCAGCTGCGGCATTAATGACGTTTGGAGCATTGTTATCGTTTTTCAACCTTGGGGCATGGGGAGCGCTTTATGCCTATACACCAGAGCAATATCCAACGATCATTCGTGCGACGGGTGCAGGAATGGCTGCTTCATTCGGACGCATTGGCGGCATTTTAGGGCCGCTTCTCGTCGGCTATCTCGTCGCACAAAAAGTATCCATCACGATGATTTTTGCGATTTTTTGTATCGCGATTTTCATCGGTGCGCTTGCTGTTCTTTTCCTTGGCAAAGAAACGAAACAACAAGAACTCGCATAATCATACGAAAAGAAGCTATAATGGTATCATTGTAGCTTCTTTTTTTGAAAGGGGATTTTCTTTTGGGTGTTTCTGTAGTCGTTGCGACATATAACCGATTACTTCCATTAGCAGAATTGTTAGAGTCGTTAAGCAAACAAACGTATAAACCAACGCAAGTCATTATTGTTAATGATGGTGGTCCATCTGTGCAAGCTGCTGTCGATGCATATCCGGAGCTTTCTGTTGAACTCATTGAATTGCGTGAAAATGTCGGTCATGTCGAGGCGCGTAATATCGGTGTACGTGCCGCCACAGAAGATTTTATTATGCTTTGTGATGATGACGATTTACTATTGCCATGCCACGTTGAGCGAATGATCGCTAATATGAATGATGCCGATTTTGTATATTCGGACGTAGAAATTTTTCATTATCGTATTGAAAATGGAGTGCGCATACCGACCGATCGCTTTTTATTTGCATATGAATTCGATTTGCAAGCAATGCGTACATTTTCGACGTATGTTCCTTCAGGGAGCATGTATCGGCGCACAATTCATGATACAATTGGATATTTTGATCCGTACGTTCATAACTATTGGGATTGGGATTTCTTTTTACGTGTGGCGAACGAGTTTCGTGTGAAACGTGTAGCGACAGCGAGCGTCCTTTATGCATTTTCGAATGAAGGCGATCATTTATCGAAGCAAATGAATGAAACGAGACAAATGTATTTAAATCGATTAAGTGAGAAACATCTGCTCGGTCATTTACCGACAAAAAACTTTTGGCTTCTTTTGTCAGAGCCGGAGGTACAAAAGCGACAAGCAACGAGCGAAGTCATATGGAATGGTGAACCGTTTCGTTCCCGTCTCGCCCACTTTATTCATTGTTAGGAGGGGGAAAATGTATTGGTGGAGCATTCAGCAATTATTTCTTTTGCTTTTGTTTTCACCGCTTCTTACTCGTCACGTATTTTATGGGCGCATCAACTCGTTTTTATTGTTTGTTTGCTTCGCTTTTGGAACGACCGTATTTGCAGAATATATGGTGAAGAAAAAAGGAAAACAAACATGGCTATTTGTCGCTGCGCTATTATGTAATGTTTCTGTTTTACTTGTTTTTTCTTTTGCTATGTGAGAAAGCAGAGTCTTTGCGAAGGCTCTGTTTTTTTATTTATGAAAAAGGAATAAAAAGAAAATGTGTCGAAAAACTAAGACAGTTGTATAGTTTTTACTTGACAAATAAACATTCCTATATGATAATTTATATCGAATTATAATTGTTATAATTTATTTTTGCGTTCAGTCATATTTTTCGTATGGCTGGAGCATACTACTAACATGCAAAAAAATGATGCAGGAGGATGATTGACAATGCCATTAGTAGGAAAACAAGTACAACCATTTAAAGCGATGGCGTTCCATAACGGCGATTTCATCGAGGTAACAGAAGAAAACTTCAAAGGAAAATGGAGCGTCGTTTGCTTCTATCCAGCTGACTTTACATTCGTTTGTCCAACAGAATTAGAAGATTTACAAAACGAATATCCAAAATTAAAAGAGCTTGGTGTAGAAGTATACTCCGTTTCAACAGATACACATTTTACACATAAAGCATGGCACGACCACTCACCAGCGATCAGCAAAATCGAATATGTGATGATCGGTGACCCTTCTCAAAAATTATCACGCATGTTCGAAGTGCTTGATGAAGAGACAGGCCTTGCACAACGCGGTACGTTCATTATCGATCCAGATGGCGTTATTCAAGCTGTTGAAATTAACGCTGATGGCATCGGTCGTGATGCAAGCACAATCGTAAACAAAATTAAAGCAGCACAATACGTGCGCAACAATCCTGGCGAAGTGTGCCCAGCAAAATGGCAAGAAGGTGGAAAAACATTAAAGCCAAGCCTTGACCTTGTAGGTAAAATTTAAGGAGGCTTATGTCAATGATATTGGATGCTGAAATTAAAGCACAGCTCGCCCAATATCTACAATTGATGGAAAATGACATTGTGTTAAAAGTGAGCGCGGGAGACGATGAAGTTTCCCGCGATATGCTTGCTTTAGTTGATGAGCTTGCGACAATGTCATCGAAAATTAAAGTAGAGAAAACAACGCTAGAAAGAACACCTAGTTTTAGCGTCAATCGCATAGGGGAAGAAACAGGCGTTGTATTTGCGGGCGTGCCTTTAGGACATGAATTTACTTCTTTGGTGCTTGCATTGCTTCAAGTGAGCGGAAGACCGCCGAAAGTCGATCAAGCAGTCATTGAACAAATTAAAAATTTAAAAGGGACGTATCGTTTTGAAACATACGTCAGCTTAACATGCCATAACTGCCCAGACGTCGTTCAAGCGTTAAATGTGATGAGCGTACTAAATCCGAACGTCTCACATACGATGATTGATGGGGCTGAATTTAAAGAAGAAGTCGAGCAAAAAGATGTCATGGCTGTGCCAACCGTCTTTTTAAACGGTGAACCGTTCGCAAGCGGCCGTATGTCGCTTGAGGAAATTCTTGCGAAGTTAGGAAGCACGCCGGATGCTTCTACTTTTGAGGAAAAAGATCCGTTTGATGTGCTCGTCATCGGTGGAGGACCTGCGGGTGCAACAGCTGCTATTTATGCAGCGCGTAAAGGCATTCGCACAGGAATTGTTGCTGAACGCTTCGGCGGTCAAATTTTAGATACGTTAGGCATTGAAAACTTTATTAGCGTCAAATATACAGAAGGTCCGAAGCTTGCTGCGAGCCTTGAGGAACATGTGAAACATTACAATGTTGATATTATGAACTTGCAGCGTGCAAAACGGCTAGAAAAGAAAGACCTTATTGAAGTAGAGCTTGAGAATGGTGCGATTTTAAAAAGCAAAGCAGTCATTATCGCGACAGGCGCACGTTGGCGCAATCTCGGCGTCCCAGGCGAAGCAGAGTTTAAAAATAAAGGCGTCGCTTACTGCCCACATTGCGACGGTCCGTTATTTGAAGGAAAACATGTCGCAGTCATCGGCGGTGGAAACTCTGGCGTTGAGGCGGCAATTGATTTGGCCGGAATTGCTAAGCATGTGACGGTGCTTGAATTTGCGCCAGAATTAAAAGCAGATGCGGTATTGCAAGATCGTTTATATAGCTTACCGAATGTCACAGTAATCAAAAACGCGCAAACGAAAGAAATTACAGGCACAGATAAAGTGAATGGTATCACATATATTGATCGCGCAACAGGCGAAGAGCACCATATTGAACTTCAAGGTGTATTCGTGCAAATCGGACTTGTACCGAATACCGAATGGTTAGAAGGAACGGTAGAGCGCAATCGCTTCGGCGAAATTATCGTTGATAAGCGCGGAGCGACAAACGTCCCTGGCGTCTTCGCTGCTGGCGATTGTACAGATAGCGCATATAAACAGATTATCATTTCCATGGGTTCAGGCGCAACAGCTTCTTTAGGAGCGTTTGACTACTTAATTCGAAATTAATATGATCAATCCCTTAACTCACTTTGACCCGCTTTACTGCTTATGTAAAGCGGGTTTTGCTTCTCCCCTTGACTCTCCTATTGCGGTTTGATACAATATTAGCCAAATGAAATACAGGTGCAACGATGAAAGATGGATAGTAGCTAAGGTAGTTCTTTTATAGCGAGCTAGGGGTGGTGGAAGCCTAGTAAAGACGCTTAGCGAAACGGCAGTCTGGAGTTGCTTCACGCAAAAGTGGATGCGTTATGCATCAACTAGGGTGGAACCGCGGGAGTTACGCTCTCGTCCCTAGGCGAAAGGCCTAAGGATGAGAGCGTTTTTTGTTTACATTTTATTATAAGGAGGATGAACGATGTCAGTAACGATGGAGCAAATTGTAGCACACGCGAAACATCGCGGCTTTGTTTTTCCCGGTTCAGAAATTTACGGCGGATTAGCAAATACGTGGGATTACGGTCCGTTAGGGACGGAATTAAAAAACAACATTAAGCGAGCATGGTGGAAAAAGTTCGTTCAACAATCACCATACAACGTCGGTTTAGATGCGGCTATTTTAATGAACCCACGCACGTGGGAAGCATCTGGTCATTTAGGAAACTTCAACGATCCGATGATTGACTGTAAACAATGTAAAGCACGTCATCGGGCGGATAAGTTAATTGAAAGCGCGCTTGAAGCGAAAGGGATTGAAATGGTTGTCGATGGGCTTCCTTTTGAAAAAATGGAGCAGCTCATTCAAGAGCACGACATTGCTTGTCCAGATTGCGGCAGTCGCGACTTCACAAACATTCGTCAATTTAACTTAATGTTTAAAACGTTCCAAGGCGTGACCGAGTCGAGCGCAAACGAAATTTACCTTCGTCCTGAAACGGCACAAGGCATTTTTGTAAACTTTAAAAACGTACAACGAACGATGCGCAAAAAATTGCCGTTCGGTATTGCGCAAATCGGAAAAAGCTTCCGAAACGAAATTACACCAGGAAACTTTACGTTCCGCACACGTGAATTTGAACAAATGGAGCTTGAATTTTTCTGTAAGCCGGGCGAAGAATTACAGTGGTTTGATTATTGGAAACAATATTGTGAACAATGGCTTTTATCGCTTGGTATGAAGCGTGAAAACATTCGTTTACGCGATCATTCCGAAGATGAATTGTCCCACTACAGCAACGCCACAACAGATATTGAATATAAATTCCCGTTTGGTTGGGGCGAGCTATGGGGCATTGCATCGCGTACCGATTACGATTTGCGTCGCCATATGGAATATTCAGGAGAAGACTTCCACTACCTTGATCAAGAAACGAACGAACGTTTTATTCCATATTGCATTGAGCCTTCACTTGGTGCAGATCGCGTCACGCTCGCCTTTATGATTGACGCGTATGAAGAAGAGCAACTGGCAGACGGTACGACGCGCACAGTGATGCATCTTCACCCAGCGTTAGCGCCATATAAAGCGGCTGTATTGCCATTATCGAAAAAGTTATCAGAAGGTGCGCGTGCGATCTTTGAACAACTTTCACAACATTTTATGGTCGATTACGATGAGTCTGGATCCATCGGAAAACGATATCGTCGTCAAGATGAGATTGGAACACCGTTCTGTATTACGTATGATTTTGATTCAGAACAGGACGGCATGGTGACCGTGCGCGACCGCGATACGATGGAACAAACACGCATTCCAATTGCGGAATTAAAAAGCTTCTTAGAAGAAAAAATTCAGTTTTAAGCAAAAACAGGCTATCCTATAAAGTAGGGTAGCCTTTGTATTAGAAAGGAGTGCGATGATGAGCATATTGAAAAACGATTGGGCTCCTTTATTAGAAGAGGAGTTTCAAAAACCGTATTATGTGAAATTGCGTCAGTTTTTAAAAGAAGAATATCGAACGAAAACGATTTATCCGGATATGCACGACATTTTCAACGCCCTTCATTACACCCCGTATGCGAATGTAAAAGTCGTCATTTTAGGACAAGACCCATACCATGGGCCGAATCAAGCGCACGGATTAAGTTTTTCCGTCAAACCGGGCGTCGCTTTGCCTCCATCGTTGTTAAACATTTTTAAAGAGTTGCAAGATGACATCGGGTGCTATATTCCAAACAACGGCTACTTATTAAAATGGGCAAAGCAAGGGGTATTGCTTTTAAATACCGTATTGACGGTACGACGTGGAGAAGCGAATTCGCATAAAGGAAAAGGTTGGGAGTATTTTACAGATCGCGTCATTGAACTTGTGAATGAAAAACGTGAACCCGTTGTCTTCATTTTATGGGGACGTCATGCGCAAGCGAAAAAAGCCTTGATCACGAATGAACATCATTACATAATTGAAGCGCCACATCCAAGCCCATTTTCCGCAGCGCGAGGCTTTTTCGGTAGTCGCCCTTTTTCAAAAACGAATACTTTTTTACAACAGACAGGGAGAGAGCCAATTGACTGGCAAATCGAAAACATATAATGAGCGAGTAAATTGTTATGCATGCAAACATTTTTATGTCACGTGGGATGCGCAAATGCCGCGCGGTTGTCGCGCATTCGGTTTTAAAAGCGCGATGTTGCCGTCTATTGTCGTCAAGCAATCGTCTGGTGCGCCTTGCATGAAGTTTGTACAGAAAGAACATAAGGGGAGAAACGGATGAGTTCATCGCGCTCGATCGTCGTTTCCGTCATCGCGATGATTGTCGCCATTATCGCAGGAACGATCGGATTTATGTTTTCAGAACAATTAACGTTTTTTGATGCACTTTGGTTGACAGTTGTCACCATTTTAACGGTTGGTTATGGCGATACAGTGCCACAAACGTTTTATGGCAAACTGTTTGCCCTTATCATTATTCCGATTGGTATTGGCATTGTGACATATGCGACAGGGGCAGTCGTGTCGATGATGATGGAAGGGGAATTTTCAAAAACGGTTCGGAGGCGAAAAATGAAAAAGAAAATAGAAGCGATGACAAACCATATTATCGTATGCGGGTTCGGTCGTGTCGGGGAACAAGTCGTACGTGAACTTGTCAAAAACGGGACAGCTGTCGTTGTCATCGAGCGGAATACGGATCGGTTAGAAGAAATGAATGATCCGATTCCGTATGTCGAAGGGGATGCGACAGAAGATGACGTGCTGATTGCAGCAGGTATTGAACGAGCGGCAGGGTTGGTCGCCGCATTGCCTTCAGATGCCGATAACGTCTTTATTTCCCTCACAGCAAAAGGGCTAAATCGCGACATTCAAATTGTCGCGCGCGCCGAGCGACCGGAATCGGAAGAAAAGTTGCGGCGTGCAGGTGCTGATAAAGTCATTAACCCATCGTTTTTGAGCGGTCGCCGTATGGCGATGACAATGTTAAAACCTGTCAGTGTCGATTATGTCGATACGATTTTTCACGGCCATGCAGAGCAATACGCGATTGAAGAAGTGACAATTGAGCCGCATTCTTCATTTGTTGGGACATCTGTCCGCGATCAAGCGGTGCGCACGCGCTTTCATGTGACGATTATTGCGATTCAGCGTCAAAACAACATGATTGGTAACCCAACGCCAGACGAGCGGTTTTTCGTTGGAGATGTCCTGATCGTATTCGGTGAAAAACGAGCGCTAGAGGCGTTTGAACAGGCGGTAAATAAAAAATAAGCAGCCAAATCGGGCTGCTTATTGTAATGCATAAATTCTTGCTTCGTGCGGACGCATATAAAGCGTTGTGCCTTCTTCTTTTACATCTGTATAATTGCCGAGCAAAAGATGGCGGTGAGCCGAAGCAAGCTCTTCTGGCAACTCATATACGTTGTCGTTGTCGCAATGGTTTAAGACGATGAGCCAACGAACGCCATCGAGCTCGCGCGTGTAAGCGTAAATGTACGGATCATTTTCCGAAAAATCGCGGAACGTTCCGTACACCATAACGGCATGTTGCTTGCGCAATTGAATGAGCTTTTTATAGTAATAATATACAGAGTTCGGATCCGCTAATGCTTGTTTTACATTGATTTCTTTATAGTTCGGATTCACTTTTAGCCAAGGTGTTCCTGTTGTAAATCCAGCATGTTCGCTATCATCCCACTGCATTGGTGTACGCGAGTTATCTCGGCTCAGTAGCTGCAAGCTTTCAAGCACTTCTTTCGGATCGCGACCTTTTGCGACTTCTTCTGCATATTTATTTTTCATCGCAATGTCGTTATAGTCTTCGATCGTGTCGAACTTGACGCCAGTCATGCCAATTTCTTCACCTTGATAAATATATGGGGTTCCCGGCAACGTATGCACGAGCGTAGCGAGCAATTTTGCTGATTCGACGCGGAACTGTTTATCGTTTCCGTAGCGCGTCACTTGTCGCGTATGGTCGTGATTGTTTAAAAACTGCGAGTTCCACCCTTTGCCCCACAATCCTTCGTACCAACGTTTTTGAATTTGTTTAAAACGAATCGGATCCCATGTCGGCATTTCGTCGCACACTTCAAAGTGGAACAAAGTATGTAGTTCGTTTCGGTCTTCTCCGACATATTTTAATCCTTCCTCTGGCGATACGAAAGCGACTTCTCCGACGGTGAAAATATCATAATGTTTTAATACTTTTTCGTGCATTTCTTGTAAATAATCATGCACGCCTGGATTGTTTGTTAAATAACGAATGTCATACGGGTTTTCGGCATCTGGGAATCCTTCAGGTTTGGCTAGTAAGGCAATCGCATCTAAACGGAACCCATCGATCCCTTTATCTAACCAAAAACGCATCATTTTATAAATTTCTTCACGAACTTCTTCGTTTTCCCAGTTCAAATCTGGCTGTTCTACCGCAAACGAATGGAAATAATACTGTCCTGTTTTTTCATCATATTCCCATGCGGATGGAGTAAAGTACGAGCGCCAGTTATTCGGTTTGTCGCGCCATATGTACCAATCGCGTTTCGGATTGTCTTTTGACGAACGAGATTCAATAAACCAAGGATGTTGATCAGATGTATGGTTCACGACAAGGTCCATAATTAATTTCATTCCACGTTTATGCACCTCGTTCAGCAAGCGGTCAAACGTCTCCATATCCCCTGCTTTATCCATGATGCGATAGTAATCAGAAATGTCGTATCCGTTATCTTTATCAGGCGACTCATAGCACGGATTCAGCCAAATGACATCCACCCCTAAGTCGCGAATGTAATCGAGTTTTTGAATAAGCCCTTCTAAATCGCCATACCCATCACCATTTGAGTCAAAAAAGCTGCGCCAATACACTTGATATACGACGGCTTCTTTCCACCATGTCCGTTTCATTTGTTGTCACTCCTTTTTTAAGCGTTTTCAATTTGAAAAGTTGCTATGTATAAGATACCATTGTTGTAAAGGAAAAAGAAGTAGGGAGTGAAAACGTTTTGGACATATCGGTGACAAATGTATTCGCAAAGATAGAAGAAGAAATCGCAAAAGCAAAACATGCGTCATCATCGCAAGCGGTGTGTGAACATATATATGCTGTTCGCGCATTGTGCGACATTATTTTGCAACAACCATCACCAAGCACACAAGAAGTGACTTTGCCGCAACCGACAACAACCGAACGATTAGATATCGGTGCCGATGCGAACGGACGATCATTACTTGATTTTTAGGAGGGGAAAACATGAAACTATTTACAATCATCGCTTCAATGAGTGCAGCGCTATGTGTGGCGCTAGGAGCGTTCGGAGCACACGTGTTGGAAGGAAGAATTCCAGAGCGATATATCGACACGTGGCAAAAAGCCGTTCAATATCAAATGTTCCATACGATCGGTTTGTTTCTCGTTGCGTTGCTGGCGACAAAATGGCCGCACGTGACGCCTGCTGGTTGGTTTATGCTTGCGGGAATCGTTTTATTTTCAGGTAGTTTATACGTACTAAGCTTAACACAAATAAAAATACTTGGGGCGATTACGCCGTTTGGGGGCGTGTCGTTCATTGTTGCATGGCTATTTTTAGCATATATCGCGATCAAACAAATGTAAAACGAGGCGCTGTGGACGCCTCGTTTTTAACGTGGAGCATATGTGCTTAATCCGACACCAGATGCAAATGGATATTCATAATTAATTTCTTCATCAAATGTGACATAGTCGAGATAAATCATTGGTAATAAATAACGCATTCCTGTTTGTGGATCGCTTAAAATGAGATGGTCGCGACCTGCTGCTTCAATGACACCGCGGAAAATTTTCGCATTCCATTCACGATTGTTTTCAAACGTCATATAAACAGTCGCAATTTTGCCTTTGTTTAAGCGCAAAATGTTTTCAATGTACGATTCTTCGATTGGAAGCATGCCGGGAAGCGGCTGACTGGCGGTTGTCGGTGTTTGCATCGCCCCTGTTTGTGGTGTAAACGTTGGTGTAGGCATGCCAAACGGATATGTTGGCATTTGGTATGGATAGTAGTACGGATACGAATAATACGGCATTTGTTGACGTTCATCACTCATTGAAACCCCTCCTTCTTAATATACGCGTGGACAATTAGAACGCGTCGGTGCATAAAAACAATGTGACTTAAAACGTCCCGTATTCCATTGATTAAACCATTGTGGCGGGCAATTGCCATCTGGTCGGAAAAACCAAAGCGCATTCGTTGCCGGATGAAAACGTTCCCCGCGGATGACACGACGGGCGAGACGTATGTCTTGTTCACGCGCCCGTTGATAAAAATACCCTTTTTGTACCGCTTCAAATCCCCCAGGGCTTTGAAATACCATTTGGCGAATGGTACGAAGCCCTTCAAAGTCTAAACAGTTTGCGCGTACGCGGTTCACTCCAACATTCCCAACCATTAACATGCCGAGCTGTCCGTCTTCCTCCGCCTCTGCGCGCATAAGACGGGCAAGCAATTTGACATCTTCTTCTGTATACGCAACAACAGCCATCCCTTCACCTCACTTTATGAAAATCGCTATTAGCCTATGATGAGACATACGAAAATGTGAGGAAAGTCGTCATTGTTATATGTATGAAAGAGATAATAAAAAAAGACCTCCAAACCGGAGGCCTACACATGTAAAAACTGTTCCATTTTTTCTTTCGGTAAAATGTTGCCGACGAAGAAAGAGCCGAATTCGCCAAACCGTGCGCTCACTTCATCGAAACGCATTTCGTACACAAGCTTTTTAAATTGAAGCACATCATTTGAAAAGAGCGTCACGCCCCATTCATAGTCATCAAAGCCGACCGAACCGGTAATGATTTGTACGACTTTTCCAGCATATTTTCTTCCCGTCATGCCGTGTGCGCGCATTAAATTGCGGCGCTCTTCCATCGGAAGCATGTACCAGTTGTCGTTTCCTTGACGGCGCTTGTCCATCGGATAAAAGCAAACGTGGTTCGTTTTTGGTAAGATCGGATATAAACGGCGACGCACTTCTGGATTTTCGTATGGGTCGCCTGCCTCTGCCGGCAAGTAATTGCTTAATTCAACCACAGAGACGTATGAATAAGCAGGTACGAGATATTCAGCGAGCTTTGTTTTATTAATTGCTGTTTCAATTTCATGAAGCTCTTCCATCGTTGGACGTAAAAGCATGAACATCAAATCTGCTTTTTGCCCCATAATTGTGTAAATCGCATGGCTGCCTTCATTTGCAGCTTCTGTTTTTTCCCATTTTTCCACTAATGTGAAAAACTCTTGTATTGCTTCTTGTCGCTCTTCATTTGTGAGCGTTTTCCAAGCCGCCCAATCAACCGTGCGGAAATCATGCAGACAATACCAACCGTCTAACGTTTGTGCTGCTTCGCTCATGTCCAACACTCCTTTTGTTATGTACTACCGAAATTGTATCATATGTGTTTCGTTTATGCCAAACGCACTATTTGAACCGTTTATAAATAAGAAAAGCAATGATCATGACAATGCCGCCAACGATCGTGATCGTTGTAAAATGTTGTTCAATAAATGTTTTCGCTTGAGCGCCTAAGGTGAAAATAATAAGCCCTTCTGCGAAAAAGCGCGCCCCACGACCGATGAACGACCAAAAAAGCAGCGTGCGAATGTTGACGTTAGAAATGCCCGAGAAAATAGTAAACACTTTATACGGAATAGGGGTAAACCCAGCGATAACGATCGCCATTGCCCCGTATTGTTGAAAATATTGTTCTACCTTATCCATTTTTTCATCAGAGATAAAATAACGCAAAATCGGTCTGCCGAATTTTTTCCCAATGTACCACCCGAGCAGCGCACCGAATACAGAAGCGACTGTTGTTAAAAAGGAAAACCATAACGCTTTCTCTGGTTGGGCAATGCTTAACGGAATTAATAACACATCAGGCGGAATCGGAAAAAATGAAGATTCTGTAAACGAAACGATAACGAGACCGATGACGCCAAATTCAAGCAACCATTGTTCAAGATGATGAATCCATTGTGACATATGATAACGCTCCTTTATTTGTACATGTTCCTTAACAAATATATCACTTTTTAGGCTATATATCACTCAAGATAAAAAACAGAATTGTTATAAAAAAAAGACTATTTTCGTTTGTGGTGTAATTCATTGCTTTTCGTCTCAATAAGAGTATTCTAATAGATAGACGAATTTTTTTAAACTAAGGAGGAACATTTCGTGAGTGATTTATTTGCAGCCTTAAAGCAAAAGGTGGCAGGAAAAAATGTAACGATCGTGTTTCCGGAAGGACTAGATGAACGTATTTTGACAGCTGTCGGACGTCTAGCGGCAGAAAATGTATTGCATCCGATTGTTATCGGCGAGCAAGAAGCTGTCGTTCAAAAAGCAAAAGAACTTGGTTTGACGCTTGAGAAAGTAGAAATCATCGATCCGCGTACGTACGAAGGAATGGATGAGATGGTTGCTGCGTTTATTGAACGTCGCAAAGGAAAAGTGACGGAAGAAGATGCGCGCAACATTTTACTTGATGAAAACTACTTCGGTACGATGCTTGTGTATATGGGGAAAGCGCACGGGCTTGTGAGCGGTGCCGCGCATTCGACAGCGGATACAGTTCGTCCTGCGTTACAAATTATTAAAACAAAGCCAGGTATTCGCAAAACGTCTGGCGTGTTCATTATGGTGCGCGGCGATGAGAAATATGTATTTGCCGATTGCGCCATTAACATCGCTCCAGATAGCCAAGATTTAGCGGAAATCGCTATTGAGAGCGCACAAACAGCGAAAATGTTTGATATTGAGCCACGTGTAGCGATGCTTAGCTTCTCTACGAAAGGATCGGCAAAATCGCCAGAAACAGAAAAAGTGATTGAAGCGGTGCGCATCGCAAAAGAAATGGCACCAGAGTTAACGCTCGATGGCGAGTTTCAATTTGATGCCGCATTCGTTCCGTCTGTAGCGAAAAAGAAAGCGCCAGACTCTGTTATCCAAGGCGATGCGAACGTCTTTATTTTCCCAAGCTTAGAAGCGGGAAATATCGGATATAAAATTGCCCAACGTCTCGGCAACTTTGAAGCGGTCGGTCCAATTTTACAAGGATTAAATCAACCGGTGAACGATTTATCGCGCGGATGTAACGCCGAAGATGTGTACAAGCTATCACTCATCACAGCAGCGCAGGCGCTTGCGGCGATGGAATAATGAGCGAATTGTTGCGACAACAAACGTGGCGAATGATTGACCATACAACCCTCGGGCCATCGTTTGATGCGAAGCAGTCATTTGCGTTTGATGATGCGCTTTGCGAATCGGTTGGAAACGGTCAATCGCATCCGATCGTTCGCTTATGGGTGCATCATCAGACCGTTGTGCTTGGCATTCAAGATACGAAATTGCCGTACATTGAAAAAGGACTCGCCTACTTACATGAGCACGGTTGGCGTACGATCGTTCGCAACTCTGGTGGGTTGGCGGTCGTATTAGATGAAGGGGTTTTAAACGTTTCACTTATTTTTCCTGATACAAAAAAAGGAATTGACATTGATCGTGGGTATGAGGCAATGGCCGCGCTCATTGCGCGCATGTTGCCAGAAGCGCGCGTGCAAGCGGGGGAAGTTATTGGCTCGTATTGTCCAGGAAGTTTTGATTTAAGCATTGATGGAAAAAAGTTTGCGGGCATTTCACAGCGCCGCATTCGAGGCGGTGTCGCTGTGCAAGTGTATATATGCGCAAACGGAAGCGGCGCGGCACGAGCGGAGTTTATTCGTCAGTTTTATGAGCGTGCGCTTGCGGGAGAACAAACGAAGTTTACGTATCCGACGGTCGTTCCACATACGATGGCGTCGCTTAGTGAATTACTCGGCAAAGAAATGACGGTTTCTGCGCTCGTCATTCGTCTATACGAAGCGCTCCAAGCGCTTGGCAGTAGTAGGCTCGAGCCATCATCGCTCACCACGGAAGAATGGGAGCGATATAACGTGTATTTTCAACGTATGATTGACCGAAACGAGACGATGTTGCCGAAATAAAAAAAAGCTGTCCGATGCGACAGCTTTTTCACTCGGCAATCTTTTCGATTTTTTCCAAGTTTCCGTTACGATCCATTTTGAAAATAGGTGGTTTAAATTCATCCTCTGAAATTTCCATTTGTCTTGCACGGTTAATGATGCGTGCCATCGTTCCGTAATCTTCGCGTAATTCTTCATTTTCTTTTTGAAGTTTTGTAAATTGTTGTTCTAGTTGTTTATATTGTTGTTGTAGTTGTTCGAGCTCAATCTTAAGCTGTTTATTTTCTACGAGCGCTGTTTCTTGTCCGATATACGATTGTTTTAAAGAGTGTAAAAAAGCAATAACATGGTCAAGCGTTAAATGATTTGTTTCGACATGTTCATATTCATTTGCTTGCACTTCTAACGGTTCCATTCCTAACTCTTCAAGCGAAGGAACAGGTGGTGTATAAAGCGGCCGTTTTCGCAATGCGTGTTTATTTCCAAGTGCTCGCTGCCGTTGTTTTCGAAACTTTTTCGCCATTTGTAACGATTCTTCATATTGTTGGCGGACGACCGCATTCCAGCGAAACCCGCATGCCGCTGACGTACGATTCAACTTATCGCCCACTTCTTCAAACGCATTTAATTGCGTGCTCCCTTCGCGCACATGGCGCAACACCGTTTCAGCTAGCAATAAATCTTCTTCTTCAGTCCAAGCATCTTGTCGTTTTTTTGTCATGAAAAAAACCCCTTTCGCATTCTTTTACTTTCATAATCACCAAAAAACGAGAAATATATACTATTTTTCAAAGGAAATAGATGTAGCTTGCATTGTTCGCGCATACGCGTTAGAATACTCGTTAGCGAAAAGGAGTGAGGACGGTATGCAAAATGAATTTCGCGTCTGTGACGACTGTCAAGCGACGAATTTAAAAACGTTGTTGCCAAGGTTAAAAAAATTAGATCCGAACGCAACAATCGAAATTGGCTGTCAGTCGTATTGCGGTCCAGGTCGAAAAAAAGTATTTGCGTTCGTCAACAATCGACCTGTATCGGCGATGACGGAAGACGAGTTAATCGAAAAAATTGCTGCGAAGTTGAAAAAATAAGGTGGCGGTTACCGACCAAGGGGCATTCTATGCGAGAGGAATGCCTTTTTTGTTTGATTGAAGGAAGTCTTTGTTTTTTTCATAGAACGCTCTATAATAAAGCTATGTTATGAACGGAAGAGAGGGAGAACGATTGTATCCCAACGAAAAATTGAGCGAAGAGAAAGTGTTCAAAGATCCGGTGCACCGGTATGTGCATGTGCGTGATAAAGTCATTTGGGATTTAATTGGTACAAAAGAATTTCAACGGTTGCGTCGCATTAAACAGCTCGGTACGACGTATTTGACGTTTCACGGTGCCGAACATAGTCGTTTTAACCATTCGCTTGGTGTATATGAAATCGTGCGTCGCATCGTTGACGATGTGTTCGCTGGTCGTGCGGATTGGGATGAAAACGAGCGGCTGCTTTGTTTATGTGCCGCGCTTTTGCACGATTTAGGACATGGGCCGTTTTCGCATTCGTTTGAAAAAGTGTTTCATCTTGACCATGAACAATTTACACGCGCGATCATTTTAGGCGATACAGAAGTAAACGCCGTGCTTCGTCGTGTATCGTTAGACTTTCCGAAAAAAGTTGCGGAAGTCATTGCGAAGACGTATGAAAATAAGCTCGTCGTTAGTCTCATTTCAAGTCAAATCGACGCGGATCGCATGGACTATTTATTGCGCGATGCATATTATACAGGCGTCAGTTACGGGCATTTTGATATGGAACGCATTTTGCGTGTGATGCGTCCACGAGAGGAGCAAGTCGTCATTAAACGAAGCGGCATGCACGCAGTAGAAGATTACATTATGAGCCGATACCAAATGTATTGGCAAGTGTATTTCCATCCCGTGACGCGCAGTGCAGAAGTCATTTTGACGAAAATTTTGCATCGTGCGAAACATTTGTATTTGACAGGCTATACATTTCAAACACCTCCTGTTCATTTCCAATCTCTTTTTCATGGACACGTGCAACTAGAAGACTACTTAAAATTAGATGAGGCGGTTACATTATATTATTTTCAACAATGGCAAGAGGAACGAGATGCGATTTTAAGCGATTTATGCCGTCGTTTTATGAATCGCAATTTATTTAAATACGTCGAATTCCAACCGACAAATGAAGAAATGAAAAAGTTGATGGAACTGACGACGTTGTTTAAAAAAGCGGGCATTGACCCGGATTATTATTTAGTCGTGGACTCCTCATCCGATCTTCCGTACGACTTTTATCGTCCGGGGGAAGAAGAGGAAAGGCTTCCCATTTATTTGTTAATGCCAAGCGGGGAGTTGCGCGAATTGTCGCGGGAATCGACGATCGTTGATGCGATTTCAGGAAAACGTCGCACCGATCATAAATTATATTTTCCACAAGATTTTCTTGATAACTTATCGACAAAACGAAACGTGAAGAAAAAAATAAAACAACTTTTATATGAATAGGAGATGGGGACGTTGCTTTTCGAACATGCGAAAATGTTGAAAGCGTTAGCGGCAGTCGGGGAGATTGTTGGACGAAAAAAGCTGCAAAAAATGATTTACATTGCGAAAAAAATGAACTTTCCTTTTTACGAAAAATTTGATTTTCATTTTTACGGTCCGTATTCGGAAGAATTGACATTGCGTATGGAAGAGTTATGTAACGTCGGGTTTGTGCAAGAAATGAGAGAGAAAAAAGGTGGATATTATCAATATCGTTATGCGTTGACGGAAGCGGGCAAGCAATTTTTAACGCATTACAATTTGGACATGCCTGATTTAGATGTTTGTTTGCGCAGTTTAAATGAACAAAGCGCGAGATTTTTAGAGCTTGTTTCTACTATTCTTTATTTTGAAGATTTAAGTAAAGATGAAGTGAAAGAAAAAGTATGTACATTAAAAAGCAAACAACGATACACGGAAGAAGAAATGGAAGAAGCGTATCGCTACATCGAACAGTTACGCACACAAGCGTACATAAAAAGCTGACAGCCCCCTGTCAGCTTTCATCGCTTAATCGCTTTCCGCCAATGGCATAATGATTTTTAGACATTTCTTCAATAAAAACGACGATTTTTTCTTTCGGTGCACCTGTCGTTTCCGCAACAGCTTCGGTTACTTTTTCGACGAGCGCTCGTTTTTGTTCTTCTGTGCGACCTTCAAGCATTTTTACTGTTACATATGGCATCGTGATCGCCCCTTTCTCCTTTATTCGACAATCGTTATTATATCACGCATCGCCCGTTATCAGTAGTGCTTCCGCCTGTTTTTCGTGTATAATAATGAAAAAATGAAAAAAGTTTGAAAAGGAGAAGGAACGTGGACCAATTTTTAGCATATCCAATTCGAGAAATACCGTATGTCGTGTTGGCGCTTGCGATTGCATTTTCTGTCCATGAGTTTGCGCACGCATACGTGGCGTATAAATTTGGTGATCCAACGGCGAAACAACAAGGAAGACTAACGTTGTCGCCGCTCGCTCATTTAGACATATTAGGAACGTTGCTTATTTTCATTGCCGGATTTGGTTGGGCGCGTCCGGTACCCGTGAATCGTGGTTATTTTCGTCATCCGCGTCTAGCGGGCATTCTCGTTTCTGTCGCCGGTCCGCTCAGCAATTTGTTGCTTGCGGCTATCGGCTTTGCTTTATGGTATGCGATGATTCGCATCGGTGTATTTGATTTTATTCCGATATGGTTTCGTGACGGATTGTATCAGTTTTTTGAAATTTATATCGGACTGAATATTTTATTGTTCGTTTTTAACTTATTGCCGTTTCCACCGCTTGATGGATATCGCATCGTCGAAGACTTGGCGCCGATGCATGTGCGCGCGAAAATGACGCAATTTGAAAATTACGGGGCGCTCATCTTTTTAATTCTTATTTTTACGCCGTTAGATCGATATACGATTCAGCCGATTTTTCATGTCGCCATTCCAGCTGTTGCTCAATGGCTACAAAGTATATTTTCAACGCTGATTTTATGATGAAAGGATGAACGATCGTGGAAGAGAAAAAAAAGCCGATGTTTCATATTATTAAAAAAGAGCCGAAAGTGCACGGAACGTTCGGCACAGGGGTACTCAGTCTCGCAAACGTTTCGCCGGTCATTATCGATGTCGAGGCTGGCGAGGCGTTCATTGATATGGGAGCGATGCATGCGCGCAGCGTCGTCGAAAAGGGAATTAAATTTACGCCAAACCGCGATGAAGTGCCAAACGGCAAGCCATATTGGCTCGTATGGGTGACGGTCGATCAGGCGGAAGAAGGGGCGTATTATGCGGGGGTGACAGCATGCGAAATGACGGTTGATCGCGAAGCGCGCCGCGGGTATAAATCGCTCCCTGAGCACGTCAATCGCATGGACAAATCGTTAAAGCGCCATATTATTGTTGACCATATGGATGAGCGGTCAAAAGAAGTATTAGCTTCATTTTTACAGCAGCATAACCGCGACATGTGGGATCGTTCGAGCGAGGAGTTAAAACGACAACTTCAAAATCATGGATAAAATGTGACGGTTTTGTGAACGAAAATAGGTCTATACTTGTCGTTGAGTGGGAAAAGGAGTAAACTAGAGGTACAAATGTAACACATGATAAAACTAGGACACATAAACGCCCAAGCGTATGCGCTTGGGCGTTTATGTTTAAAACCAATCGAACAGCCGTTTAAACCACGAATCTTTTTCTTTTTGTTTCTTCTTCTTTTTCTTTTCAACTGGGTGGTCTTTGCAGTAGTCGGTCGGTTCGGTGCCGACGACATAATAGCTTAACCGTTTTATCGGACAAGCGGTTGTCGCAAGCTTCCCGCTATGAGGATCGACATATACGCCAACGACTCCTTCCGGCGGTTCGAACGTCGCGACCTTTCTTCCACGTAAACTATCTTCCATAAAATTGACCCAAATATGTTTCGCATATTGTTTTTCATCCGTACGATCAATCGTTTCATCGCGGTCATATCCCGTCCAAACGGCTGTAACGAGCTGAGGCGTATAACCGATCATCCAACTGTCTGTTTTCGTCGTCCCTGATTTGCCAGCATACGGGCGAGTCATGCGGGAAATGATCGATTGCCCTGTCACTGAAGCATAGTCATTTAACGTTGGATCAAACATGCCGGTCATTAAGTGCGTCGTCACAAAAGCAAGCGCTGGATCGAGTATTTGTTCATCGCTTCGCCGTTGTTCGTATAGCACTTTTCCTTCGTAATTCGTCACTTTTTTTATAAATATCGGCTCGACTTTTTTTCCGCCGTTAGCGATGATGCTGTAGGCGCGCGCCATATCAATAACTTTAACGGGCGATGTGCCGAGGGCAAGCGACGGCACTTGCTTTAGTTTGCTTGTGATGCCAAGTTGTTTCGCGATGGCAACAAGCTTTTCTTGTCCGAGCAACAAATGTGTTTTTACAGCATAGACGTTATCTGAAAGGGCAATCGCTTGGGCAAGCGTAATCGTATCGTTCGCGTAGTAGTTGTTAAAGTTGCGCGGTGTATACGTCGAGCCGTCTTCTAGCGTAAACGTCGTGGCCTCGCTGCGCAATAGCGTTGATGGTGTAAATCCGTGTTGAAGCGCGCCATAATATAAAAAAGGCTTAAATGTTGAGCCAGGTTGACGTTCTGCTTGTGTCGCGCGATTAAACGGGCTTTTTTCATAGTCGCGCCCTCCGACAAGCGCCTTTACTTCCCCTGTTTTCGGCTCCATCGCGACAAGCGCCACTTGAATGTTTGATTGCGAATGAATCGTTTCTTTTATTTTCGCCTCTGCAATCGCCTGCATGTTGACATCGAGCGTCGTGTATACGCGCAATCCGCCCATTTCAATCGTTTCTTCATCGAGTCCGAGCACCGTTTTCAACATATGTTTGACTGCATGTTGAAAATATGGGGCAATCGTTTTTGTTTTCATTTGCTCGCCGTTTGAGAAATGAAGCGGCTCGTTCGCAGCTTGTTTTGCTTCTTTTTTTGATAAAACATTTGCCTCAACCATCGCTTGCAAAACGATGCGTTGGCGCTTTTTTGCGCGCTCCATATCGACAAGCGGGGAATAGTAGCTTGGTCCTTTCGGGATCCCAGCAAGCATCGCCGCCTCCGCCACCGTCAATTCACGAGCGGATTTTCCGAAATAAAAATTTGCGGCTGCCTCAATTCCGTATACGCCATGTCCGTAGTAAATCGTGTTTAAATATCCTTCTAAAATGTCTTTTTTATCGTAGTTTGCTTCAAGCTGGATGGTATATAGCGCTTCTTGTATTTTGCGCCACCACGTTTTTTCGTAGCTTAAAAATAAATTGCGCGCATATTGTTGCGTAATCGTACTTGCTCCTTGCACTTTCCCCATCGCTTTCATATTCGCAACGATCGCTCCGGCAATTCGCTTAAAGTCGAAACCGTAATGCTCGAAAAATTTTCGGTCTTCTATCGCAATCGTTGCATCAATGACGTGTTGCGACATATCGGATAGATGAATCCAATATCTTTTTCCGCCGTAATGGTTTTCCCCAATTTTTGTGCCGTCTTCCGCATAAAAAATCGTTGATTGCGGAACGGCTAAAGGAGGGGGGCCTTTCCATTTGGCAAATATAATGAGACCTGCGATCGTAAGCGTGCATAATAAGCTGCCAATAAAAGCGAGCCAAAGAAATAGCCGCATATATTTAAACGTTCGTTTCCATCGTTCGATGGCAATCATCTCCATAGCCATCACCTCATTTTTTGCGTTTAAAATTAGTATGAAAACATTTTTATTTTTTTAAACGTTTTCTAGCAATTTTTACTTGAAATTTTGCTAGATTGCTCTATACTTTTTCATGTTTAGCATTTTATTTTTTGGGCATGATAAGCGGTGCATTATTGACGAAAGGGTGTTCAATATGGAACTTTGGTTTACTGAAAAACAGACGGACAACTTTGGGATTACAGCACGAATTAAACGCACTTTACATACAGAGCAAACGGAATTCCAAAAGCTCGATATGGTCGAAACAGAAGAATTCGGGAACATGCTTATTTTAGACGGAATGGTGATGACAACGCAAAAAGATGAGTTCGTCTATCATGAAATGGTTGCGCACGTTCCGCTATTTACGCATCCGAATCCAGAAAACGTTCTTGTCGTTGGCGGTGGAGACGGCGGCGTCATTCGCGAAGTGTTAAAGCATCCAAGCGTGAAAAAAGCGACGCTTGTTGAAATTGACGGAAAAGTCATCGAGTATTCGAAAAAATACTTGCCAGAAATCGCTGGTCAATTAGACGATCCACGTGTTGAAGTGAAAGTGGACGACGGCTTTATGCACATTGCGCAAAGCGAAAACGAATACGACGTCATTATGGTTGACTCGACAGAGCCAGTCGGTCCAGCGGTCAATCTATTTACAAAAGGGTTTTATGCAGGCATTGCGAAAGCGTTAAAAGAAGACGGCATTTTTGTTGCGCAAACAGACAATCCGTGGTTTAAAGCGGATTTAATTCGCACTGTTCAACGCGATGTGCGCGAAATTTTCCCGATTACACGTCTATATATCGCAAACATTCCAACGTATCCGAGCGGCATGTGGACGTTTACACTCGGTTCGAAAAAATATGATCCGCTTGAAGTAAGCGAAGAGCGCTTCCACGACATTGAAACGAAATACTATACAAAACAGCTTCATAAAGCGTGCTTCGTATTGCCGAAATTTGTTGAAGACTTAGTGAAGTAAGGGGAGAAAACGATGCGATTTGATGAAGCGTATTCTGGCAACGTATTTATTAAAAGCCATCCAAATTTTGAAGAAAGCCAAGCGGTTATTTATGGGATGCCAATGGACTGGACAGTTAGCTATCGCCCAGGCTCTCGCTTTGGCCCAGCGCGCATTCGTGAAGTGTCGATCGGGCTTGAGGAATACAGCCCGTATTTAGACCGTGAGCTCGATGAAGTGAAATATTTTGATGCGGGTGACATTCCTTTACCGTTCGGTAATGCGCAACGCAGTTTAGATATGATTGAACAGTTTGTCGATCGCATATTGGAAGCGGGAAAATTTCCGCTCGGTCTTGGCGGCGAGCATTTGGTGTCTTGGCCAGTCATGAAGGCGGTATATAAAAAATATCCCGATTTAGCGATTATTCATATGGATGCCCATACGGATTTGCGCGAGCATTATGAAGGCGAGCCGTTGTCGCATTCTACGCCAATTCGTAAAATTGCGGAACTCATTGGACCGAAAAACGTATATTCTTTCGGCATTCGTTCAGGAATGAAAGAAGAATTTGAGTGGGCGAAACAAAACGGGATGTACATTGCGAAATTTGACGTGCTTGAACCGTTAAAAGAAGTGCTTCCAACGCTTGCAGGTCGTCCGGTATATGTCACGATCGACATTGACGTATTAGATCCAGCGCATGCGCCGGGAACGGGAACAGTTGATGCTGGCGGCATTACGTCAAAAGAACTATTAGCTGCGATTCACGCGATCGCTCGTTCCGATGTGCGCGTTGTCGGAGCAGATTTAGTCGAAGTGGCGCCGGTATATGACCACTCTGAACAAACAGCCAACACAGCAAGCAAGCTTGTACGCGAAATGCTTCTCGGTTGGGTGAAATAAAGACGAAAATCCCTGTCTGCGCGACAGGGATTTTTTGAAGAAAATGAATGAATAATCTTTTGTATATATGATCCATACTTTTTTATGTTTATACAGTTTTGTTCATTATTCATGATGATGAATAATGAAGCTAATGATAGAACTTTTTTTAACGTCGTTATTCATTTTTATATACTTTTCTACATAAAAAACAAGTATATGGTATAAAAAGTAACCGATCCAGATCCCCAACGTATTCATCAAAATGTCATTAATATCTATAATCCGCTCGGAATATGATGTTAAAAAAAATTGGAGTAATTGCCCGCCTTCAATGATAATCGGAACAAAAATGCTCCAAAAGATCATTTTTTTACTACTTATTTTTCTTATGAGAGGAAATATAAATCCAAAAGGAATGGTCATAAAAATATTTAATATATAGTTGATAAAAGTGCGATTCAAATTAATCAGAGGGACGATATTTATTACTTCATCCATGTTTTGCTTAAAGGGAACATGAGTAAATAAAGTGATAGGGAATTGTGTATATCTAATCAGTAAACATATATACAGATAGAAAGATGATAAAAAAAAGAAACGTATAGGCTCTTTGCTGAATCTCAACCATATGAGCGATACACCTACAATAAAAACCATAACAAAAATAGGACCTTCGAAATATATTCTCATTGAGTATCACCTTGCAAGAAATATTTTTTAATAAAAAGTTTAAAAAGTTTCTATGGTGTAGATAATGTACCGCTGCCGACTATTTTCCATCCATTATTGCTTTTTACTATAACTAAATAGTATCTCGAAGAATCAGAATCTAATTTTGATGGGAAAGATTCTTTTATTTCTGCCACATTATTTTTATCATTATTTTTTGATACATAATGATTCACACACCCATAGCTAGTATCAAACCCTGTTTTTTCTCTGTAAAGGCAATAAGTTACTGTTTCTCCTGGTGGGGTAACGCCGTCAGCCCAGTTTTCCTTGCTGCCATTGTAAAAAGCGTGACCATCTATTGTAGCCGTCCCTTTCCTTAAACTGTGGTATATTCCGTTAGCTTTTCCATCAACTATATAAACAGCACTATACGAATAAGAAGAGGATATCGCCGATACAATTACAGGGGTTAATGTCGCAATCGATATGATAAGCACAACAGATATTGTGCAAATTCTTGCTCTCATCATTATGACCTCCTAAGTTTTCATCATTTTCCTTTATTATAAAGTTTTTTTCTATACATGTATATCCGTATATTCCACAATTTTTTATTTTTAAATTAATATGGTTCATCACCAAAAGATGTACTTGACAAGTGATACGCTTCCCTAAACAAGAATGTGCAAAAATCATTGATTTGCTGATTGTTTCTCACAAGCTTCGGTAGAGCGTATTACAAAAAATCAAGTACAACTTTTGGTGGAGAGTCATTAATATAAAATTTTGTTTTTTAATTCTAAATTGCACATTACTGCCTGAGCTACTGTGTGCATTCAACTTTTTTCTAGGTTGAAAAATTTTAATTAATTTGTTTAAAAATATTAAAAATTTTAATGAAAAGCATTCAAAAGTATAGTTATTTTTGTTATTATAAGTAGGAGGTGATGAGATGAAAGCGAAAGAAGTATTAGAGTTGTTGCAAATATCAAGACCAACGCTCACTAAATATGTAAAAGAAGGAATCATAAAAGTCCATGTCTTGCCTAACGGAAGATATGATTATGACAAAGAAAGTGTATATCAATTGTTTAATAAAGGCGTGGAAAGAAAAACATATATCTACGCCAGAGTTTCTACACCAAAACAGAAAGCCGATTTAGAAAATCAAATTCAGATGCTAAAACAATTTTGTTTTGCGAATGGCTATTCTGTATCCAAAGTTTTTTCAGATATTGCAAGTGGCATCAGTTTTGAAAAGAGAAAAGACTTTTTTCGTATGCTTGATGATGTGTTGGCTGGAAAAGTTGAAAGAGTTGTCATTAGTTACAAAGATCGGTTGAGTAGAGTGGGTTTTGAATTATTTCACCATTTGTTTAAAAAATACCATTGTGAAATTGTTGTGATGAGCGAAGTGGGTTCTGAAAAATTAGACAGCGAGGAAATATTTGAAGAAATCATCAGCCTGTTGCATTGTTATTCCATGAAGATGTACAGCAAAAGAAAAGGCGAGAAGATCAAGCAAATATTAAGCGAAGGAGAACTTCCGTCATGATGGCGAATCGAGTGGAAAGGCATATGATTTGCGCCACTCATCCGTATTATCCGATGATCGACGAGTATTGTTTTCGGTCAAAAAACTTGTACAACTTCGCCAACTATCAAGTGAGGCAAACGTTTTTTCAACACGGCACGTATCTTTCTTACAACAAGCTAGACAAGCTGCTGAAAACAGAAGGGATGGATACAGACTATCGAGCGATGCCAATGGCTCAATGTGCCCAACAAACGTTAAGAATGTTGCATCAAAATTGGCAATCATTTTTTAAGTCGATGAAAGATTGGACAAAAAACAAAGACAAATATACAGGCAGACCGAAACCGCCCAAATATCTCAAAAAAGACGGACGATATGTACTTGTGCTAACGAATCAATCATGCAAAGTCGTCGATGATCATATAACATTTCCTATCTGTTTTCAAGGGTTTCGGTTAAAGACAAACATGAAAGGGAAGCTACAACAAGTCCGATTCATTCCGAAACACCGCCATATCATCGTCGAAGTCGTTTACAAAATTCCTATCCCAGCGCAAAAACAAGATCACAACAGATATATCAGTATTGATTTAGGTTTAGATAACTTCGCAACCATTGTGAACAACGTGGGCAAACAACCGATCGTCATCAATGGTAAAGGTCTAAAATCCGCCAATCAATACTACAACAAACAGATGAGCCATTATCGCAAAGTAGCGAAACAGATGAATGGACTCGATTGGACAAAACGAATGAGCAAAATGACAGAAAAACGAAACCGCATCGTAGAAAACTTTATGCACCAAGCGAGTGCCTTTGTCATCAAACATGCGCTGTCTTTAGACTGCGATACGATTGTGGTGGGGATGAATAAAGATTGGAAGCGTGAAGTCCATCTCGGAAAGCGTACGAATCAAGCGTTCGTTCACATTCCGTATCAAACGTTTCTTCATCAGTTGCAGTACAAAGCGGTACAGCATGGCATTCGTGTCATCGTGACAGAAGAAAGCTATACATCGAAATGCAGTTTTTTAGACATGGAAGAAATGAAGAAACAAAAGGAATACAAAGGAACGCGCATCAAGCGTGGGCTGTTTCAATCTGAAAACGGAACGCTCATCCACGCAGATGTCAATGGGGCATACAACATCATGAGAAAAGTATTCCCAAAGGCGTTTGCCAATGGGATAGTGGGTGTGGGGTTACACCCGATCCGAGTACATGTCGCTTAAACGACGTGGACGGATAAACAATTTTGTTAAAATCTTTCCCATGATTTTATGATTTTAATAAAATTGATAACCTACTTAACTACAGTCACAACAACAGCGAGGGTGTGGGGAAGGTGAACGGAATACCGATACAACTAAAGCAAGTGACGGAAATTCGTGATGGCGTGCGAAAAGAAATTGTTGTCATCGAGGCAAATGGTTTATACTACTTAAAAGGAGATGCGACGTATGTGACGTTTGAAGAGACGCATGAAGGAGAAACGATTAAAAACGTCGTAAAAATCGCCAATGATGAAGTTGTCGTGCTTCGCTCTGGTGCCATTTCGATGCGCCATACGTTTCGTAAACAGTCGGAAACGATCGGCACGTACGAAAGCCCAGTGGCGCGCTGGGAAATGAAAACAAAAACAGAACAAGTGCTGTATCAGTATAACGAGAAAACGAAAAAAGGGCAGTTGTTTTTTTCTTACATACTTCACTTATCAGGGAAACATGTTGGTCGTCATGCGGTGACGATTTCGTTTAAGGAGGCAAAGCGATGAATATTGTTGAACAAATGAAACAAAAGTTAAAAGAAGAAATAAAAGAAGCGGTCATTCGTTCAGGGGTCGCGACAGAAGCAGACGTGCCAAGCGTCATTTTAGAGACACCGAAAGATAAAGCGCACGGTGATTATTCAACAAATGTCGCCATGCAGTTAGCGCGCGTGGCGAAAAAGGCGCCACGTATGATTGCGGAAGACATCGTTCGTCATTTTAACGGTGAAGCTGTGTTCGTGAAAAAAGTAGACATTGCTGGACCAGGATTTATTAATTTTTACATGGACAATCGTTATTTAACAGAGCTCGTTCCCGCCATTTTACAAGCAGGGGACGCATACGGTGAAACAAACGTCGGTCAAGGTCAAAAAGTGCAAGTCGAGTTTGTTTCAGCAAACCCAACAGGTAGTTTACATTTAGGACATGCTCGTGGAGCAGCGGTTGGCGATTCATTATGCAACATTTTGAAAAAAGCAGGCTTTGATGTTACGCGCGAATATTACATTAACGATGCCGGCAATCAAATTGCCAACTTAGCGAAATCGGTAGAAGCACGTTATTTTCAAGCGCTCGGAATCGAGAAAGATATGCCGGAAGATGGATATTTCGGTGAAGATATTATTGAATTAGGAAAAAAGCTAGCGGAAGAACATGGCGACAAATTTGTCGCGCTTGATGAACAAGAGCGGCTTCAGCTGTTCCGTGAGTACGGATTAGCGTTTGAAATGGATAAAATTAAAAAAGATTTAGCAGACTTCCGCGTTACATTTGACGTTTGGTATTCGGAGACGTCGCTTTATCATAACGGAAAAATCGATAAAGCGCTTGAAACGTTACGTGAAAAAGGCCATATTTATGAACAAGATGGCGCGACATGGTTCCGCTCGACGACATTCGGCGACGACAAAGACCGCGTGCTCATTAAGCAAGATGGAACGTACACATATTTATTACCAGATATCGCATACCATCAAGATAAACTTGAGCGCGGCTTTGAAAAAATTATTAACATTTGGGGAGCGGATCATCACGGTTATATTCCGCGCATGAAGGCGGCGATCGCTGCGCTCGGGTACGATCCGGATGTATTAGAAGTTGAAATTATTCAGCTCGTCAGTTTATATCAAAACGGTGAAAAAGTGCGCATGAGCAAGCGAACAGGAAAGGCGGTGACGTTGCGTGACTTAATGGAAGAAGTCGGATTAGACGCAACGCGCTATTTCTTCGCGATGCGCTCATCGGATACGCATTTAGATTTCGATATGGATTTAGCCGTATCGCAATCGAACGAAAACCCTGTGTATTATGCGCAATATGCTCATGCACGCGTATGCAGCATGCTGCGTCAAGGCGAAGAACAAGGATGGCGTTATGACGGTGATTTGTCATTCACATACGAATTAGCGGAAAAAGAAATTGACTTATTGAAAAAGCTAGGGGAGTTTCCTTCCGCTGTGGCAGAGGCAGCTGTGAAACGTTCACCACATCGCATGACGAACTACATTTTTGATCTCGCATCGGCACTTCATAGTTTTTACAATGCGGAAAAAGTGCTTGATGCAGCGAACGTTGAAAAAAGCCGTGCCCGCCTAGCGCTCATGAAAGCGGTGCAAATTACATTGAAAAATGCTTTAGCGCTCGTTGGAGTACATGCGCCAGAAAAAATGTAATACGAAAGCCCTTCTTGGTCGAGAAGGGCTTTTTATAGTAATGGAGACAACATCGTTGCAACGGCTTCTTTGAAGCGATGAAGCCACGATTGCTTACGGAAATATTCCGCTGTCAACAATGTAGATGTGTCGATATCGCGAGCGATCGTTTGTTTCACATGTTGAATAAACGGTTTGTCATATATATAACAATTCATTTCGTAATTGATAAACAAACTGCGGCGATCGAAATTTGCGGTGCCGATATCACATATGTCATCATCAATGACGATCACTTTTGCATGGTAAAACCCGTTATAAAACTGATAAATATGAGCGCCTGCATGAAGAAGCTGACGAAAATAAGGAAATGAAGCTTCTTTCACAAACGGATGATCCGCTTGGATCGGTGCGATAACCGTTAGTTGCACCCCACGCTTTATCGCTTCCAAAAGAGCATTCATCATTTTTTTACTCGGGATAAAGTACGGAGTACCGATGACGATCTCCCGTTTGGCGTGCTTGATGAGCTCAATAAACTCCTCTTCCAAATACGCCCCGTTTGTCGGAAGAAATCGATGTTTCACCGCTCCTTTTTGAAGAGATGGGAAATATCGTTCATCATCTCCAAACGATTGCCCCGTTGCTTCTTTCCAATCTTCTGCGAACTGCCGTTGTAAATCAGCCACCCCTTCCCCCGTTATTTTTAAATGATAGTCGCGCCAATGGCCAAACTTCGGATCTTGACCGATATATTCTTTTCCGACGTTAAACCCGCCTAAATAGCCGATTTTTCCGTCAATGACAGTAATTTTGCGATGATTTCGCTCGTTTAGCTTATAGAAAAAAAACGGCAATGTCGGACGGTTCGCAAAGGCGAATTGCCCGCTTTTTTGTCGAAGGGAAGACGGTAGTCCAAAACTTCCGACCCAATCGACGAGCAGACGCACTTCTACCCCTTCATTTACCTTTTGTTCAAGTAAAGAAAAAAAGCGTTGTCCCATTTCATCATCGCGCACGATATAAAATAAAATGTGAATATGATGTTTTGCTCGTTCTAACTCTGCAAAGTAATCATCGAACAGCGTTTCACCCGTCGTAAATAGCGTGATATCGCTTTGTCGTTCGACGCCGATTTTTTTCCGTGCGGCATTTTTTGCAACTTTGTCTCCCCATTTATAATCAAGTAAAAGAAGAAACAATAAAATGATAACAATGACGAGCCAGCGCATGTCTTCACTCCTTTCGTTGTCGTAGTTTCCCCAAAAAGAAAATAAAAAATGAGAAAAAATATTGACTGAATGCTCATTCATTATATAATGAAAGTAAGTTTGTTCAGAAAATTTATTTTATTTTTACAACAAAGGGGGAAGGGTATTGTGCTTTGGTTGAACTGGATCGCTTTTTTACTTGTGACAGCGTACGCCGTTCATTTATTCGTGTATCTCGTGAAAACGCGCATTGCTTATATTCAATTAGGGAAAAAAGTGGAGTTTGATGGAAAAGTAAAAGAGCGCATGCAAAACATATGGGTGAACGTCTTTGGGCAAAAAAAGCTGTTAAAAGACAAAAAAAGCGGCATTATCCACGTTATGTTCTTTTACGGCTTTATTCTCGTACAGTTTGGTGCCATTGATTTCATCATTAAAGGGCTTGTCCCAGGGGCGCACTTACCGCTCGGACCACTATATCCAGCGTTTACGTTTTTTCAAGAAATTGTAACATTACTTATTTTAGTGGCTGTTTTATGGGCGTTTTATCGCCGTTACATCGAAAAGCTTGTTCGTTTAAAACGAGATTTTAAAGCAGGGCTTGTCCTTATTTTTATCGGTGGACTCATGCTTTCCGTGCTGTTCGGTAACGGTATGGGACGCATTTGGCATAACGAAGGAACATCATGGAGCGAACCTGTCGCTTCTGCGATTGCACTTGCGTTTAGTTGGGTAGGAGAAACAGGAGCAGCTGTATTGTTTTTTGTCGCTTGGTGGGTGCACTTGCTTATTTTATTAACGTTTTTAGTGTACGTGCCACAATCCAAACATGCGCATTTAATCGCTGGACCAGTGAACGTCTTTTTCAGTCGATTAACGAGACCGAAGCTTGAGAAAATCAATTTTGAAGATGAAACACAAGAATCGTTTGGTGTTGGGAAAATCGAAGACTTTAAGCAAACACAACTCATCGATTTATATGCCTGTGTGGAGTGTGGACGCTGTACAAACATGTGTCCAGCAACGGGGACAGGGAAAATGCTATCACCGATGGACCTCATTTTAAAATTGCGTGACCATTTAACAGAAAAAGGGGCAGCCATTACATCGAAGGCGCCTTGGGTACCGACGTTTGCGTTTGCGAATACAAAAGGAAACCAGCTTGCTTTTATGGCGCAAGGAATGCAAGAACAAGCAGCAACGATCGAAATGCCAAACTTAATTGGCGATGTCATTACAGAGGAAGAAATTTGGGCATGTACGACGTGCCGCAACTGTGAAGACCAATGTCCAGTTATGAACGAACATGTCGATAAAATTATTGACTTACGTCGTTATCTCGTATTAACAGAAGGAAAATTAAATGCGGATGCACAACGGGCGATGACAAATATCGAACGTCAAGGCAATCCGTGGGGATTGAACCGAAAAGAGAAAGAAAACTGGCGCGAGTTGCGTGAAGATGTACGCATTCCGACAGTGAAAGAGATGCAAAAAGCAGGCGAAGAATTTGAATATTTATTCTGGGTTGGTTCGATGGGATCGTTTGATAATCGAAGCCAAAAAATTGCGTTAGCTTTTGCGCGCCTATTAAATGAGGCAGGGGTAAAATTTGCGATTTTAGGAAACAAGGAGAAAAACTCTGGCGATACTCCACGTCGTTTAGGAAACGAATTTTTATTCCAAGAACTAGCAACAGCAAACATTGCTGAATTTGAAAAAGCAGGCGTGAAAAAAATTGTGACGATCGATCCACATGCATACAACACATTTAAAAATGAATATCCAGATTTCGGATTTGAAGCGGAAGTATATCACCATACAGAGTTACTAGCAAAGCTTGTAGAAGAAGGGCGCCTCGTCCCGAAATATGAAGTCAACGAAGTCGTGACGTTCCACGATTCATGTTATTTAGGTAGATATAACGACGTATACGATGCACCGCGTCAAATTTTGAAAGCGATTCCGGGTGTGAAGCTCGTGGAGATGGCACGTCATCGTGAGACAGGCATGTGTTGCGGGGCTGGCGGCGGATTAATGTGGATGGAAGAAACGACGGGCACGCGCATTAACGTAGCGCGCACAGAACAGGCGCTAGAAGTGAATCCGACAGTCATCAGCTCTGGCTGTCCGTACTGTTTAACGATGTTATCAGATGGAACGAAAGCGAAAGAAGTAGAAGAAAAAGTCGGCACGTACGATGTGGCGGAGCTGTTGGAAAAAGCGGTATTTGGCCCTGTTCATTAAAAATTCTAAAAAAAATAAATAGTTTTATTTTTAAGATATTTTCAGTATAATGAAAGCAACAGGAAGGTGTACGATTCTCGTGCGCCTTCTTTGCCCGTCCATTGTTGAACGAGCGTTCGCTCAATATTTTTGAAAGGGCTTTCTTATGACGAAAAGGGGGAGAAACATGGGGAAAACGGTCATTGTTAGCGGGGTACGTACGCCATTTGGGAAATTTGGAGGAAGTTTAAGCGCATTGAGCGCAGCACAACTTGGAGGCATTGCGATCAAAGAAGCGTTAGTGCGCGCACATGTGAATGCAGAACATGTCGATGAAGTCGTATTTGGCACCGTATTGCAAGGTGGACAAGGGCAACTTCCATCGCGGCAAGCGGCTAGAGAAGCAGGCATTCCATGGGAGACGAAAACAGAAACAATCAATAAAGTATGCGCCTCTGGTATGCGCAGCGTCACGCTTGGCGATCAAATCATTCGCGCAGGGGATGCGGACATCATCGTGGCAGGTGGAATGGAGTCGATGAGCAATGCCCCGTATATGTTGCCGAAAGCGCGTTGGGGGTTGCGCATGGGCGATTCGACAGTAAAAGATTTAATGGTGTATGACGGATTAACATGCAGCTTCACAGGTGTGCATATGGGCATTTACGGAAGTGAAACAGCGAAAGAATTAAGTATTACGCGCGAGGAGCAAGACCGTTGGGCGTATCGTAGCCATCAATTAGCGATTGCGGCGATCGAAAGTGGAAAGCTAGCAGAAGAAATCGTCCCTGTTGCCATTCCGCAACGAAAAGGAGAGCCGATCACGGTAGCGATTGATGAATCACCACGAAAAGATACATCGCTTGAAAAATTAGCCAAACTGGCGCCCGTGTTTGATCCAACAGGCACGATTACGGCAGGAAATGCGCCAGGCGTAAATGACGGAGCTTGCGCGCTTGTATTAATGAGCGAAGAGCGCGCGCAAAAAGAAGGGCTTACTCCGCTTGCGACGATTGTTGCTCATGCGGCCATTGCGGTGGAAGCGAAAGATTTTCCGAAAACACCAGGCATCGTCATCAATGAATTGTTGCGCAAAACAGGAAAAACCGTACATGACATTGATTTATTCGAAATTAACGAAGCGTTTGCATCCGTCGCTTTAGCAAGCATGAAAATTGCTGATTTGCCAGAAGAAAAAGTGAACGTCAACGGTGGCGCCATTGCGCTCGGGCATCCGATCGGTGCAAGCGGTGCGCGCATTATTATTACGTTAATTCATGAATTAAAACGCCGTGGTGGCGGCACGGGTATTGCAGCCATTTGTAGCGGCGGCGGTCAAGGCGACGCAATCATGATTGAAGTTCATTAATGGGGGATGGGAAGATGAAAAAAGTGATGGTTGTTGGCGCTGGGCAAATGGGCTCAGGTATTGCCCAAGTGTGCGCAACGGCAGGATATGATGTCATTTTAAACGACGTGAACGAAGAGCGCGTCCAGTGGGGGCTTAACAATATTAAAAAAAGCATAAACAAATTTGTTGAAAAAGGATCGTTAAGCGAACAACAGCGCGATGAAACGATGGGCCGTATTCGCCCCTCGACAAATGTGCGCGATGGAAGCGATGTTGATATCGTGATCGAAGCGGTCGTTGAAAATATGGATGTGAAAACAGCGTTATTTGCACAACTAGATGAAATCACACCTCCGCATGCCATTTTAGCAACAAATACGTCCTCATTACCGATCACAGAAATTGCCGCAGCAACGAAACGACCAGAAAAAGTGATTGGCATGCATTTTATGAATCCGGTACCGGTCATGAAACTCGTGGAAATTATTCGCGGTCTCGCAACAGCTGATGAAGTGTATGAAGCGATCGAACAAATGACAAAAACGTTAGGAAAAGTACCGGTTGAAGTAAACGACTTTCCGGGATTTGTTTCCAATCGTGTGTTAATGCCGATGATTAACGAGGCGATTTATTGTTTATATGAAGGGGTTGCGACAAAAGAAGCGATTGATGAAGTGATGAAGCTCGGGATGAATCATCCGATGGGACCGCTCACCTTAGCCGATTTCATCGGATTAGATACGTGCTTATACATTATGGAAGTGCTTCATGATGGACTTGGGGATGACAAATACCGTCCGTGTCCGCTTTTACGTAAATATGTGAAAGCAGGCTGGCTCGGAAGAAAAACGGGACGAGGATTTTACACGTACGAATAAAGGGGTTGGCATCATGAATTTACATTTTACAGAAGAACAACAAATGATGCGTCAAATGGTGCGCGAGTTTGCGGCAAATGAAATCGCTCCGTTTGTCGAGCGCATGGAGCGCGGAGAGTTTCCGCGCCCCATCCTTGAAAAAATGGCGGAGCTTGGTCTCATGGGGATTACCGTCCCTGAACAATATGGCGGGGCAGGAATGGATTTTACGTCATACATTATCGCCATTCATGAAATTTCAAAAGTGAGTGCAACGGTTGGGGTTATTTTATCTGTCCATACGTCTGTTGGCACAAATCCGATTTTATATTTCGGAACGGAAGAGCAAAAGCAAAAATATGTGCCGAAGCTCGCGCGTGGAGAATATTTAGGGGCGTTTTGTTTAACAGAGCCAGGATCGGGATCGGACGCGGCAAGTTTAAAAACGACGGCTGTTCGCAATGGTGACCATTACGTATTAAACGGCTCAAAAGTATTTATTACAAACGGTGGAGAAGCGGATACGTACATCGTGTTTGCCCGCACAAATCTAGAAGAAAAGGGAAGCAAAGGGGTTAGCGCATTTATTGTTGAAAAACAGACACCTGGGCTTGTCATCGGAAAAGACGAGAAAAAAATGGGGCTTCACGGATCGCGCACGGTACAATTGTCGTTTGAAGATATGCGTGTGCCAGCAGAAAACTTGCTCGGTCAAGAAGGGGACGGATTTAAAATTGCGATGGCTAATTTAGATAGTGGTCGCATTGGAATTGCGGCGCAATCGCTCGGCATTGCCGAAGCAGCGCTTGAACATGCGACGAGCTATGCGAAAGAACGCATTCAGTTCGGCAAGCCGATTGCCGAGCAACAAGGCATCGCTTTTAAACTAGCAGATATGGCAACGAACGTCGAAGCGGCCAAATTGCTCGTTTATCATGCTGCTTTTTTACGCTCAAACGGCATGCCTTGTGGAAAAGAAGCATCGATGGCGAAGCTGTTTGCATCAAAAACAGCGATGGAAAACGCCATTGAAGCGGTACAAATTTTTGGGGGGAACGGCTACACAGAAGATTACCCGGTTGAGCGGTTATTCCGCGATGCGAAAGTATGTGAAATTTACGAAGGGACGAGCGAAATTCAACGGCTCGTTATTAGTAAACATTTGTTGGTAGCGTCAAAAAATCTATGAAAAGTCATCATGGTCTACCTGTTGAAGGAAAATAAAGAGGATAGTGGAATTGGATTCGCCCTTGACCAA
>NZ_RXXX01000028.1:0-37133 GCF_011006755.1 Anoxybacillus sp. MB8 | reverse complement strand
GGGCTCCACTCCTTTCTTTGGTTGTATTTTTTTCGCACTTACTACCTTACCAGGAGGAGAGCCCGTTTTTCATCTATTTTGCTTACATATCTGACAGGTTCCTTATTATACCAAATCAGGAACCTGTCTTTTTTTCTCCCACAAACATTTTACTCATACATGTCCTCCACTCATCTTTTGACACCTCCTTCTTGTACTAACAACCTATTCAACCGCTAAGTAAAACGTTATAGTTTTTAAAAAAATGGGTGAAAAAAAACGCCTGTTCACGAGACAGGCGCTAGTTCATCACTGGTAATATTCCCTATAGTACGTACGCAGATAGTGCATAAATGACTCCAATTGTTCTGCTTTCCATTTTACAACTCCTCTCCCATCTCAATCCCCACGGAAAACATTCTCTTGTTCATACGGCTCAATATGAACGTGGGCACGGACAACTCCATACTTTTTTTCGAGCAAGCGCTCAACTTGATCGGCAATGTCATGACTTGTTACAACATTCAAATACGGGGCAACAGAAATCGTAACATCTATGACAACTTCATTCCCATACATTCTTCCTTTAATATCTACTATCTGTTTCACACCGTCAATGCGCTCAATTTCCTGTTTATATTGCTTTAACATTTCGTCATCAAACCCATCCGTCAACGTATGGGATGCTTCTTTAAAAATATCCCATGCTGTCTTGCAAATCATAAATCCAATAACAAAAGCTGTAACAGGATCAAGCCAACGCATATGTAACTGAGCACCAATGACCCCAACAACCGTTCCTACACTAACGAGCACATCGGATAAATGGTCTTTCGCAGCAGCAGCAAGTGCTTGACTATTTGTAGCTATCGCTAAACGGTTGTTAAACATATATACAAAAAACATAAATACAGCTGAAGCACCTGCTGTCCATACCGCTATCCAATCTGGTTTCACATACTCCCCCTCTTTCAACGTTTGCCCTGCGTTTATCAATACATCCACTCCAATCGACATCATAATAAACGCCGCAATTAAAGACGAAATATGTTCCGCGCGTGAATGACCGTATGGATGGTTGTCATCCCGAGGTTTTTTTGCGATGAGCAGTCCAATTAAAATAGCGATAGAGGCGAGAATATCTGTAAAGTTATTCCACCCATCAGCTTTTAACGCCTCGGAATTTGACATATATCCGATGTATAACTTCCCTAAAGATAAGACGATATAAGAGCCAATGCTCACCCACGCCCCAAATTCAGGTTTCATTTTTGTCATCTGTTCCACCAACTTCTTCATCATTTTTTGCGTTATCATTGTACCAAGCATATATCATGTGGGTCTATAGCAACAAAATTGGCTCATCGAAGAACAGTAGGAAACAGGCAATAACATTGCCTTAGACCAAATTTATTGTTGACGAACGATTCATACATATGATAGATTGTTTAGTGTTTCATCACTCTACCAATTTATCAAACTAAAGTATTTTGGAGGTCACAATTATGAACGCTGTTGTCATCTCAGTACTCATCATGCTTATTCTTAGTTTACTGCGTATGAATGTCGTGTTTTCGTTATTGATCGCGTCATTAGTGGGAGGACTCATTGGAAATCTCAGTCTTTCTAAAACAGTTGAGGTGTTTTCAGAAGGATTAGGAAACAGCGCAGAAGTCGCTTTAAGTTATGCGTTGTTAGGTGGATTTGCCATTGCCATTTCGAAAACTGGCTTACCAAACGCTATTGTTCGCATGATTATAAAAATGGTCGGAAAACAAGGGGAGTCAAAAAGAAAGCAATATTCGAAAGCACTTGTTCTTCTCGTCATCTTATTCATGTCATGTTTTTCACAAAACTTAATTCCAATCCATATTGCGTTTATTCCTATTTTGATTCCGCCACTTTTGCACATTTTAAATGAGCTGCATGTGGATCGTCGGTTAGTCGCATCAATTATTACGTTTGGTTTGATTACTCCATATATGTGGTTACCGACTGGATTTGGGGCTATTTTCCATGACATTGTACAATCGAACATGGCTCAAAGTGGGCTAGTTGTTGCAAAATCGGATATTCCAAAAGCGATGTTTTTCCCTTCGCTCGGAATGATTGTTGGCTTACTCCTTGCTTTTTTTACGTATCGGAAACCGCGCACATATAAACAAATACAAATAGAAAGTCAAGAAACTCAATCGTTTCAACAACGAGGAGTATGGTTTGCGATCGTCGCTGTCATTACTGCTTTAACCGTTCAACTTGTTCTTGACTCCATGATTTTTGGGGCGTTTGCAGGAATTGTTGTCATCTACTTAAGCGGATGCATTCGTTTAACTGAAGGTGATCGTTTATTGACAGAAGGCATGCGCATGATGGCGTTTATTGGATTTGTGATGTTAAGTGCTTCAGGGTTTGCAAATGTATTAAAACAAACGGGACATATTGAGAAACTTGTTGAGCAAGCAGCTTCTCTTATTGGCCATAACACCGCACTAGGCGCATTGCTTATGTTAATTGTCGGACTGCTTGTCACGATGGGAATTGGTTCTTCGTTTTCTACTGTTCCAATTATCGCAACCATTTTCGTTCCGCTTTGTATAAAGCTCGGACTGAGTCCAATGGCAACCATTGCGATTATTGGCGCTGCTGGTGCACTTGGTGATGCGGGATCACCTGCCTCAGACAGCACGCTCGGCCCAACATCAGGTTTAAACGTGGATGGTCAGCATCATCACATTTGGGATACATGCGTTCCAACGTTTATTCATTACAACATTCCGGTCATTATTTTCGCATGGATCGCAGCCATGATTTTATAAAAAGGAGCTACTTTTCACTGTAGCTCCTTTTTTGTCGAAAATTTATCGCACATTCCGACATTTTTTTTAAAAAAGATATGTTAATGTATTGTAAAGTATATTTCATTTCTGTAAACACGAAGGAGGATGAAAATGATGCTTTCGCAATTCATCGGTCAAACAGAGGCAGCGATCCTTCGCTTCTCCATTTCACTATTGACAGAAATCGAATTAAAAATTAAGAAAAAACAAATTATTTCACAACATCAAGCAATGAAGTATGCCAAACGTCAAATCGAATTATTTGTTAAACAGTTGCATTTGCGACAAGCGCTAACTGCTGTATATCAATCGGAATTATACATTTACGTATCTAAAAAGTTAGCGCATGTATTTGAACAATATTGCGTACTCAAGTGTGTATAATTCATATTTTCTTTACGATTTGAAAATATTCTTCTAACGTTATTTGTTTCTCATAAATGACTTTGGCCACTTTTTTCCCAACATAGCGTAAATGCCAAGGTTCATATTGATATTCTGTAATATGTTCCTTTCCTTTTGGATAGCGGATAATGAAACCAAATTCATGCGCATGCTCGGCTACCCATTTCCCCTCTTTTGTGTCGCCAAATGCAGGCGTAATTGCATATTGAACACTCGGGCTTGTAATGTCCATTGCTAACCCCGTTTGATGTTCGCTTTTCCCCGGCATCGCAACGGCAACAACCGCTTTTTCTTTCCCTAATCGTTGAACTTCAGATGTAAATAATTGTTGTTGCCTCTCATATGAACGATAGCCTGACACAGCATATAATATCACTTGTTGTTTTTTCGCTGCTGTAAACATTTCTTCCAACGCCTTGGCAGCTTCTGCCCGCATGTGACGTTTTTCAACATCCGTTTCTTTAAACGTAAACGGAACATTTGGAATGACTAAGTCAGCCGGCTTGTAGTCAGCCGGTAACTGTTGTTCTTTATTTACTAAGGCAAGTACGTTATCTGGATTCATAATCACTTTTACCCCGTTTTGCACTTCAATTTGATTCCAAAAACGTTCTTCAAGTACAAGCTCCTCTTGTTCCTGTTGTTCGGAAGGGGGTGTCGGTGTCTCAGAAGATGGTGCCGGCTGCTCAACTTGGACAGGAGGCTTAGACGGTTTTTGTTCTTGCTCAAGTGATCCAAAGGATTGACAGCCACTCATGATGATCAAAAAACAACATAACCATTTTTTCATCTTTTTCTCCCTCACAATAGAAGAAAGCTCCGCGGGGAATGAGCCGCAGGAGCTTTTTCATTTATTGACGAATGGCTGTTTCAAGCGCCACTTCGATCATTTCGTTAAATGTCGTTTGGCGCTCTTCAGCTGTTGTTTCTTCCCCTGTTAAAATATGATCGCTTACCGTTAAGACGGACAAAGCTTTTCTGCCAAATTTAGCGGCTAATGTATAAAGCGCTGTTGTTTCCATCTCTACCGCCAGTACACCATAGCGTGCTAGCTTTTCAAACTGCGCATTTTCATTATAAAACATGTCAGCTGTAAATACACTACCAACTTTTAATTGCAATCCTTTTTCTTTTCCAATTTCATATGCTGTTTTCAGCAAGTCAAAGTTGGCCGTTGGAGCGTAATCAATCCCTCCAAACGTCATCCGATTCATTTGGGAATCGGTTGACGATGCCATCGCTAAAATGACGTCACGAACGTTTACGTCTTTTTGAATCGCACCACACGTTCCGACGCGAATTAATGTTTGAACGTTATAGCTTTGCATCAGTTCTGTAATATAAATAGAGATAGATGGCACACCCATACCTGTTCCTTGAACGGAAATACGATGGCCTTTATATGTACCTGTGAACCCAAGCATACCGCGAACTTGATTATAACAAGTAGCTCCCTCTAAAAACGTTTCTGCAATGTACTTTGCGCGAAGCGGATCCCCAGGAAGTAAAATTTTATCCGCAATTTCATGTTCTTTTGCACCAATATGAACGCTCATATGTATCCTCCTTTAGCCTTTATCGCTGCATATATACTATACCACACTCCTATGTTTCGCTAAAGCATTGTTTTTCATGTATAAAAAAAAGAGGGAAATTCCCTCGTGTTTATGACGATATTTTTCGAAAATACTTCGGTTTGACATACAACACTTTTTTATCTTCGCTCACAACATATTTTTTCTTCGCTTGCTCGTAATGTTCATATATTAAATAGCAAACAACGTAAATCGGCAACATCGCCTCTAAAGACGCTAAATATATAAGATAAAATGGGTGTGCGTTCGTTTCAAACATTCCGCTAAACACATAGTAAGCGCTTGCAATAACAACGTTAGTGATACTAATATTTGCGAAATGAAGGAAGAAAATTTTCTTTCTCCGCCCAATTAATCGCTCTAATTCAAATTTAATAAACAAAGAACAAAAAATAGCAATAATTCCAACAATCGAAGAAATCATAAACGCAAACATCGCTTTTCCCACCCCATATGTATATTTTTTATGTTCTTGTCGATGCTAATGGATGTAACTACATGTAAAGGAGGGTTACGATTGGGAAAAAAACATCGCAACCGCATTAATAGTCCGAAAAAAAACAATCATGTTCCAAAAGATACGTTAATTGCTGAAGCTGAAGCACACGATAAAGAGTATAGTGCCGAGAAACGAAAAAAATAATCCCCTTGTGCACAAGGGGAATTTTTTATCATACTCTAACCTTGTGCTAATTGTCTATATACAATATAGCACAATTTTGTGAACATTTAAAGACATTTTTTAACGCACATGCATACGGTGAATACGTTCCCATCCATCCGAACTTAAACGATAAAAAAATTGACCGTATATTCCTTCATCAATAAGCAATATATCACCTGTACTAACATATCGCGCACGATAATCTTTCGGTACTAAGTCTGGAACATTAAACATTCGATAAACTTCAGCTAATACGTCATCGTGATCTTCTCCATTTACCGTCAACCGATATACTTGACGATATCCTTTCGTTTGACCAAATTGCGGAGTTTGAAATAACGTTACATCATAGCATTGTGTCGATTTTAATATTTTCCCCATAAGCATGCGAATCACTAACATCCACCCCTCTTTTTTTCTTTACGTAACTATTAGCGATTCGTTTTGTCGATTCCTTTTGCATTTTTTTACTATTTTTGTCGAACATATAAAATAATTTAGGCATAAAAAAAGGATCGGGAATCCCCAATCCTTTAAGCATATCGTCGAATGAGTGCAGCAAGCTCTGTTTGTAACGTTTGAATATGCTGCTCATGAATAGTAACACGAACAAAAGTCTCATCTAAATCAAGCGCTTCTGCAAACAAACCAGCTAACCCACGCGCTCGTCTGTCCACTTGAATAAGTAATTCACATTCTTGTGGTGTATGTGGGAAAAAAATCATTTCTACTTCATCAAGTTTCCCACGAAATTCACCACTCGTCGGGACAAACTCAAATTCTTGAACAAAAGGGAGGTTTTTACGAACATAATGAGCCACTTCTTTGCATTCTGCTTCTTTTAATCGAAATCCTAAGTTTTCCATCACCCGAAATACTTCGTTCATCATTCGATTAGGTTGAACACGAATATAATCTTCATCTGTCGGATCGACGGCATTTTTAATATCAAGTCCTGTGTGTAACCACACTCTTGTTTTTCCAACTGTAATTGGTGTGTCAAGCGGAAGGGAAAAAGAAAACGGAAACTCTTTCTTTTCTCCAGCACGAATCACAAATGATTGGGCAATTTTCCACTTTTCAATAATGGCTTGCTTCGTTACTTTGCGATCATCTACTTCTTTTGTATATGTAGCGCAAAGAGACAAATATATATCATCAATGTCTTGATCTACATTTCCTCCTGTGACTTCTACAACTCCTGTGATCCGTTCACCAAGTGATAGTTGTGATTCATGCAACTTCGTATCCACCTTAGCAGAACCAATCCCAATACTTGCTAATACTTTATTGAATAGCCCCATAAAACAGCCTCCTTTATTTTTCATTCTATACGTTATACGAACGAAATGAAAAAATGTTTCAAATAAAAAACGACGGAACAACCGTCGCTTTATTCATCAATCAGCTCTTCGTCAATAATACATTTTTCAATCAAGTAATCAAACATAATATCTGCCATTTCTTCAATTTCACGCTCTGTTGGGACAAAGCCCCGCCGAACAAGTTCATTGTAAAAGAACTCCGCAATTTCTTCCGTATCAATAACTACTTCAATTTCTTTCACAATATCGCCCCCTTTGTATTATGTTATGAAAAAGTCATTCATTTATGTCATCCGTTTTTTTATGTATATTTGCCACTATGTACACATACGTTGAAAGTAAAAAGAAACGGAGGACAAGCTTATGGACGAACAAATTGATCAATGGATGGAAACGATCACGAATGGGCTCTTTTGTGGCGTGCTCTTTTTTTGCATTCCTTATTTCATATACGTGTTATGGCAGTGTATGTGAATTTCATTCGCGTCGTTTCCGTCTCGTAAACTTTTTCAACTGCTCGACGATTTGCTCCATCATTTGTTCATACTGTTCATCACCAAACCGTTCGTACAACCATTTATAGTCATTATAAATATCTAATAAACCGTCAATAATCTCTTTTTCTTCTTGTTTTCGACGCAACCGCTCATTTTCAAATTTTCTTGATATCACATGAACTTCACTCCAACGTTGAACATCATAATTAGTAATAGTATATGTACATATAAAAAAGCCGACACAAAACGTCGGCTTTTTTATATCGCATAAGATGCTGGTGCAAAGTCAATATCAAATCCGAGATCTTCAAGCATTTGGAAATCTGCATGTTTTTCTTGTCCGGCTGTCGTTAAATAATCTCCAACAAAGATGGAGTTGGCAGCATATAAACCGAGTGGTTGCAAGCTACGCAAGTTTACCTCTCGCCCCCCAGAAATGCGAATTTCTTTCGTTGGATGAATATAACGAAACAGCGCGAGCACTTTCAAACAATAGCGAGGATTTAATTCTTTTGTCCCTGCTAACGGCGTTCCATCAATGGCGTGAAGAAAATTGACAGGGATCGAGTCCGCATCTAGTGCTTTTAAGCTTCTCGCCATCGCAATGACATCTTGTTTTGTTTCTTTCATACCGATAATGACGCCAGAACATGGAGACATCCCTGCTTCTTTGACCGTTTCTACCGTTCGTACCCGATCATCGTATGTATGGGAAGTCGTAATGTGCGGGTGATGCTCTTTCGATGTGTTAATGTTATGGTTGTATCGATCCACACCTGCTTCTTTTAATCGCAACGCTTGCTCTGGTTTTAATATCCCTAAACAAGCACATACTTTTAAACCGTATGTTTCTTTAATTTCTTTCACCGCAGATACAACAACATCAATTTCTTTATCACTCGGACCTCTTCCGCTTGCGACAATACAATATGTTCCTATTTTCGCTTCATACGCTCGTTTTGCCCCTTGTAAAATCGTATCTTTGTTTACCATTTTATATGTCGGAATCGAGGCAGTAGATATGGAAGATTGTGAACAATATCCACAATTTTCGGAGCACAATCCTGACTTTGCATTCATAATCATATTTAATTTCACTTTATTTCCGTAATACGTTTGACGAATGCGATAAGCGCCTTGTAGTAATAACAATAGTTCATCATCTGGACAATTTAATATCGAGAGCGCTTCATCATCTGTAATTTCCTCCCCTGTTAATACACGATCCGCGAGCAATAACCAATCCATCGTTCTCCCCCTTTACTTCTAATTACCAATAATCGTATTCGATCAAAAGATATATGTCAACATTATTTTTATATAAGTTAACAAAAGAAAAGCTAGCGAGAACGTCTCGCTAGCTATACGTTTCTACAATATGTCGAGCAATCCATACCCCACATGCCCCAGCCTGTGCCAGTCCGCGCGTAATTCCAGCACCATCTCCTCCAACATATAACCCTGAAATTTCTGTTTCAAAACGTTCGGTTAATTTCGGACGCGCGGAATAAAACTTTGCTTCTACCCCATAAAAGAGCGTATGTTCTGAAGCAATACCTGGAGTAACTTTGTTCAATGCTTCTGTCATTTCGATTAAACTTTTCATCGTGTTGTATGGAAGAACGAGACCTAAATCCCCTGGAACAGCTTCTTTTAACGTTGGTTCAATAAATCCTTCTTTCATTCGTTTTTCGGTTGAACGTCTTCCCTTCAAAATATCCCCATATTTTTGCACAATAATCCCACCGTTAGATAACGCATTCGCTAAACGAGAAATTTGCTGTGCATATTCGTTCGGCTGATCAAATGGCTCAGAAAATTTATGAGATACAAGAAGAGCAAAGTTTGTATTATTACTTCCTAGCTTCGGATCTTTATATGCATGGCCGTTCGCGAGCATAATACCAGAATGATTCTCGACAACAACATGCCCAGACGGATTACTACAAAACGTTCGAACTTGTGTTCCAACGGATGTGTTAAAAATAAACTTCCCTTCATACAAATGTGTATTAATTTCTTCCATTACTACGTTAGACGTTTCAACACGAACACCAATATCAACTTGATTATTGATCATTTTCAACCCGCGACGTTTCAATATGTTCGATAACCAAGCTGATCCATCACGCCCAGGAGCAATGACGACACAATTGGCATATAGCATATCTCCGTTTTTTAGTTGAACTCCTTTGACATGATTCGTACCATCGACTGTTTCGGTTAAAATGTCGCTCACTTCGGTTTTAAACATCATATCAATATGCGTTCGTAAATATTCATATATACTCTTTAAAATTTGTAAGTTTTGTTCTGTGCCAAGATGGCGAACTTGCGCGCGCAGAAGTTTCAACCCAGCCGCATAAGCGCGTCTTTCTATTTCCTTCACTTCATCCGTCAGCGGATCAGTCAGAGACGGAGTAGCACCATGCTTTAAATTAATTTCGTCAACATATCGGATAAGTTGTAACACTGTCGAGGCAGGTAAGTAATCCGTCATCCAACCACCAAATTCGCTCGTAATGTTAAACTTCCCGTCTGAATAAGCCCCAGCTCCTCCAAATCCATTTGTAATGGAACAAGCAGGTAGACATCCAGCATAATCTTTTTTTCCAACTGGCGGTGGGCATTTCTCGATTTTCTTTTGCAAAATGGGACAGTTTCGCTTATAAATATCGTGTCCTTTATCAATGAGCAGCACGCGTGCACCCGGTAATTTTAACGTTAATTCATAACAAGTAAAAATCCCTGTCGGACCAGCTCCAACAACGATCACATCATAACGATTATTCATTATTCATCCCTCACCTTTCATTTTCCGAATGTTAATATACTAAATAGGACATAAACAGTCAATAAAAAACGATCTTTTTTTTAAAAAAAACAATAAATGTTCGTGTTTGTTTTGTACAAAAAAAAGAACGGCATGTACCGTCCTTTTAAAAATAACGTTTCTTCCAAAAAACAAACGCAGTCACACTTGAAAGAACGAAAGAGATTCCTAAAGCAACTAAATACGCATATGGCTTGTCTTGATACGGAATCGGAACGTTCATTCCGTAAAAACTTGTCACCATCGTTGGAAAAGAAATAACAATCGTAATGGCAGCTAAAAATTTCATTACAATATTTAAATTGTTCGAAATGACAGAAGCGAATGCATCCATCATTCCGCTTAAAATGCTACTATACACCTCTGTCATTTCAATCGCTTGTTTATTTTCAATAATGACATCTTCTAACAACTCTTGATCATCTTCATACATCCGTAAATAATTCAAGCGAAGCAGCCGTTCCATCACAATATTGTTCGCTTTTAATGATGTTGTAAAATAAACGAGGCTCTTTTCTAAACTAAGTAAAGAAAACAATTCTTTATTTTGCATCGATTGATGTAGCTGCTTTTCAATTTCACTCGTTTTGCGATTAATTTGTTTTAAATATCTTAAATAATACGTCGAAATCATATATAACATTTGTAAGGCAAAACGTGTTTTCATATACGTATAAAAATTTTTTACCTTACTTTTCGTAAACTCTTCAAAAATCGGGTTTTCTTGGAGACATACAGTAATAAAGCATGTATTTGTGATAATCATTCCAATTGGAATGGTTTCATACGTTGGAATGTTCCCTTCGTCGTACGTAATAATTGGGATATCAACGATAATTAACACATGATTATCTTCTTTTTCAATGCGTGAACGCTCTTCGTCATCGAGCGCATCTTTAATGGAATCAATCGGAATGTTCAAATGTTCTGAAATGTAGCGAATTTCACTTTCCGTTGGGGAGACGAGATTAACCCAACAGCCATTTTTCAACTCGTGAATTTCTTCTAATTTTCCTTGCTCATTAGATAAATAAATGTTCATCATGGCGTAACCCCCCTATCTTCTCTACAAAAGGGAAGCACCGCTTTTTTGTCGTTGGAGCGTCTGTTTCGTTCGTGAGCAGTACGTCCCAGCGAAAAAAAACGAAACGACTTCCCCTATTATTGCTGGTTCTGGTTCATTTGCACTCGCCCTGCTCATAACGGAAACGTCACTCCTTTCGCTTTTACGTTCATTACGGATTAATGATACATGTTTTGCCACCATTTGTATAGTTCCTTTTTCATTTTTTCTCACCATGAGTGCGCAAAATAGAAAAATATTTCTCGTTATTTTATAATCATGTGTGAAGGATGGTGAATACAATGAACATATACATGTGTGATGAAGCATTTGCATGGTACAAAGAGGAACTGCAACTACAGCGTGGGGATTACGTTCGTTTTTTTGCACGATATGGTGGATGTAGCACCGTACAAAAAGGTTTTTCTTTAGGAGTGAATAAAGAAAGCCCGATCGACGCTGCAGTGAAATTAGAAAAAGAAGGAATTATCTTTTTTATTGAACAAAACGATACGTGGTATTTTGATGACCATGATTTGCATATTGAGTTTGACGAAGAACGAAACGAGCCAATATTTACATATAGATAAAAGCGGGATGGCCCGCTTTTATCTTTTTTTTGCCCGTTCATACGCTTCATGCCAATCAGGAAAGTATTTTCTAATTAAAACAGGTTGAAACGTTTCTTTCGACACGCAAACATGTTTTGAAGTTGCTGTTGCTGCGATTTCATTTGTTGGCGTTAACACTTCATACCCGTAAACAACCCGAATGCCGTCATATGACTCTACCCACGTTTTAATAGTGGCTGTCTCTCCATAGCGTAAAGGCTTTTTATAAGAAATTTGCAAATCAATAACCGGAGACACAATTCCCCTTTTCTCCATATCAGCATATTGAAAACCAAGTTGTTGAATAAAATGGGCTCGTCCGATTTCTAACCAAACTAAATAATTGGCATGGTAAACAACCCCCATTTGATCTGTTTCTGCGTAACGCACTTCAATTTCTTTTTGTGAAATCATCATTCGTTCTCACTCTCCGAAATAACAATAATTTATTTTTTTATTGTACCATACATAAGAACATGTAAACAGAGCATACAAAAAGCCGCACGTATGCGGCTTTTATCATTCATATCCTCTTTCACGAGCTCTTGCTTCATCTTTGATTTCTGCTCGCATCGCCTCAATTGCTTCTTCACGGCGATGATTTTTTTCCTTAATTTTTTCACGCTCCTCTGGACTAGCGAACGCCATCGTCTCTTCTGCTCTTTCAATATTCTCAAGCGTATTTTGTACCATGTCCTGTAATTTTTCTACATTGTCACGACGATCATCATAATTTGGCTTCATTTTATCATCCTCCTTGTAAAAGTAAAATGTACATTTTTTATCGTGCACGTTTTTCTTCATGTTATACAAACTTTATTGTTTATCATAATTTAATTATGTAAACTATATAAGGGCGAATATTCGCCCTTACTCACCCTTCGTTTGAATGACTTGTGGATGTTGACCAGATTGATCTTGCATTTGCTTTCCTTTATTGCCACCTGCTGCTCTTGGCTTCGTACCGATATGTTGTGGTACAAATGGTTGTTGATTACTTTTTGGATTGCCCATTTTTCATCCCCCTCTCCCTTATAGTATGGCTATATTACTCTGCTTTATGAAGCCAACGTGTTTCCATTTTCTCTTCCAATTTTTCTAATGCCCTCGCATCATTTAATAGTTGTCTTTTATTTTCCATCACGAGTTCTGCAAATGTCCGTTTTCTTATTTTCCTCATTACGTATTCACCTACTTTTTGTTTTTTTCTATCTTTTCCAAACATAATGACAAATATACAAAAAATAGCCGATTCCTCGGCTATTTCCCCCATTTCTCTACATATTGCACCATTTGTTCATACGACATCGGACCGATTTGCTTTTCACGAATGATGCCTTGTCGATCGATAATAAACGACGTCGGAATCGGTTGAATATCATATTGCTTCATGACATGTCCATCAACATCTAGCACAACCGGAAACGTTAAACGATAATCTTTTACAAACTGATTCACTTTTTCTTTCGAATCTCTCACCATCACATTGACGGCTACAATTTCTATTTGTTTTTCATAACGCTCATAAAACGTTTGCATATCCGGCATTTCTGCGCGACAAGGTGGACACCATGTTGCCCAAAAGTTCACAATAACTGCCTTTCCACGCAATTGCGAAAGTTGAATGACTTTTCCATCAATCGTTTGCAAAGAAAAGTCCGGTGCCTTCATTCCAATATGAATACCGCTTGCGATCGTTTGTCTTTCCGTTATATGTTCCCAAAGCATGTATGCAAAAAAACTAAATAAAATAATCATAGCGAGCCACTTTTTCATCGACATACCGCCCTTCGATTTTTCATCTTAAAAAAAGGCGCATATGCGCGCCTTATCGAATATTTTTATGCTCGTTGCTCATTTTTTTTACTTCAACTTCAGCATATGAAGCAAACTCATTATTGAAGTCGTTTTTTTGTTTTGCGTTATTGTTTCGTTGCGCATTGGCATTTCCTAATTTTGTTCGTCCCATCGCTTTCCCCTCCTTTTTATACATGATGCACAAATAGTATGCGCGAATGGGACGTTTTACACTACGACGATTTGTTATTTAATTTTTGGACATATTCCTTTACCATGTCAACCGTCACATATTTTCGCTGTGGTATAATTCCATTTTTAGCTAATTCATTTATTTGTTTTGTTACTTCGTTAATGTTGTGTACAGAAAACGATTCGCCGCGTTGACATAAAGAGACGGCTTCCTCAATATACGCTTCTCGTTTCGCGTCTAGCTCGATAAACGCCCGAACGAGTGCATGTTGCTTTTGTGAATGTGCTGTAATCGCTTGGTGAACTTCATTCATCATCCATTCCTCCGATCATATCGTAAATATGTTGTAATTCGTCTATTGGTGCTTTAGCCGTTAATGCGGCAAATAAACCTGTAAAATGCTCATTTAGTTGTTCACGCATGTGACAATGAAGTTGCTCAATAATCGTATTCCACTGTTTTGTATAATGCGCGAGCAACCGTTGTTTTTGTTCAGCTACATACGCCGCAATCGGCTCATGTAATTGTTTTTCTAGCTCTTCTTTCATGAGCCGTTTTTCATCTTTTTCAAAAAATGATTTCGCATTTTTGTACAACGAAAGCGCCTTTTTAAACATGTTATGATCGATTTGCTCAAAAGCGATCGGGAATTGTAACGTCGGAAAACTTGAAAGATCGACTTTTGTTACAATAAGATCATGCACTTGCTTCCACTCGTTTTCTAACGCCATAAAATGAAGATCGTACCGCTTATTTATAAACGCTTCTATTCGCAAGCTAGTTGCACGCATTTCTTGCGCCAAATCAAATCCGATGGAGTATAAAAATTCATCTAAACATAATTGTAACGCCTTTTTTATATTTGTTTGACGGTCATGCAAAACAGATGGATTAAACGATTCTTTAAACCAGTCTGACAGACGGAAAGAAATGCGCTGTTGAATATAATAAACTAACTCGTTCAGCTCTTGTTCGATTGCATGAACATCATAGTCTGTTTCATATTGTTCAATCATCTGTTCAAGCTGTTGTCGTTCTTGCTGCAAGATGTGCAACTTTTTACGTTTTATATCATCGCTTTGCTTCGCTTCTGCAATATATTCTGCTAACCGTTTTTGCGCTTGCTTCATTTGCAAACGAGCAGAAGCAATGGCTAGTGAGCCGATCTCATGATGGATAAACGGATAAAATGTTTGCTCGAACGTGCTCATTCCTGAATTCGATAACACATGATGATCGAATGTTTCCCCGTTTTTTTCTGCAAGTGCCCATTTACTCGATAATGGAAAAAGACGTGGATGGCGAATACCAAATTGCAAAAGCTGCTCTTTTACATAACGAACGACCGACTGCAATTCCTCTTCTGTATGAGCTAGGTCAGCTGCATTAATGATGAAAAACATTTTATCCAAACTAAACGTATCTTTCACGCGACCAAGCTGAATTAAAAATTCACGATCCGCTTTTGAAAACGCATGGTTATAATATGTGACAAAGAAAATCGCATCAGCATTTTTAATGTAATTAAATGCTACTCCTGTATGACGAGCATTTACAGAATCGGCTCCTGGTGTATCAACAAGAATAATATTTTCACGAGTGAGCGGACAATCATAATACAATTCAATCCATTCAACAAAACACGATTTCGTTTCATTTGCTACATATTCGTGAAATTGCTGAAATGAGATGACAAGCAATCGCCCTAGATTTTCTTTCATTTGTTCATAACCGCGCACGACAGCTTGTAAAAATGCCCAATGTACGCGCTCTTTTGCATCAATAGCTTCATTACGAATAGCTTTTTTGCTTTCTTCGATCGCCTCTTGTAACGAATGAACTTGCACGCCGAAAAAGCGCAAAGAGTGTTGCAAATCGTTTAAAAGCTGTTGCTCCGTTTTTACTTGTACAACTACGGTTCCATGTGGATGCTCGTCTGTCGGCGGAACAATTTTATTTATTGTCGCCGTCGTTGGATGAGGTGAAACAGGTAAGACGTGTTCACCTATTAACGCGTTCGCAAATGAAGATTTTCCTGCACTAAACGCCCCGAATAGAGCAATTGTAAACGTCCGTTGTTGAAGTTGTTGAATTTTTTCGCCCATTTCTTTCGCTAGCTGTTTCATCCCTTCAATCGGAGCAATCATTTGGCTAATGACCCGTAGCTTTTCGATCGTTTGCTCAACCGTCTCATTTGCCATTTGCACCGTTTGAATTGGACGTTCTTCTTGCATCGCTTCATTTTCCTGTGGAACTTCTTCTTTCTTTTGATTGCTTATTCGCATCGTAAACGTCTCGTAAATAAATGGATAAATCGCATCATCGCTTAATGGTGTTGCATGTTCAACAACTTTTTGCAATTGTTCACGCATATGTTTACGATGATGAACAAGTTGTTTCAATTGCTCCCAACGCGCTCGCTCCTTTATCAGCTCATCTAGCTGTTGCTCATATATATTTAACCGTTGCTGCGCCTTCCCTTTTTCAATTATTTGCTCTGCGAGTTGAAGAGCCGCATCGCGATATAACCGCTTTATCTCATTCGCTATATCGTTTGTATACGTTAATACATAATCCCCTGTAACAAGCGGCTGATTTGGCTTTCGCTCAACAATCCATTGTTCCGAAAACGGAACGGTTAATTGTTGAATACGATGTAATAACTCGTGGTCATGAACGTCATATTGTTGATAAAAACGTTTCAGTAGGTCACGAACATGCCATTCTAGCTGACTTTCGATTTTTTTGTGCAAATCTTCATAAAAAGCACGCAGTCGTTTTCGGCGTTCTTCTTCTGTTTTTTGTTTTGTAAATAAAAAACCAACTTTAAAATCAGGTTGACATGCTTCTAAATAGGCACGAGCATGCTCTCTCGTTTCATAGGGCATCATATAGGCGTTATGTAACGTCGTTTCTAACTGCTGTTCAACATGCTGCTTTGCGCTCAACCACGTTTTCTTTATATGCTCAATCGCTTGCTCCGTTTCTTCCATTTTCTCAAGAAGCATTCTTTCATCCTCAAACGAAAGCGATTGACGAATATGTTGCTCTTCTTCCTCTTGTTGAGCGATAAGCATCTGCATATGATTATCAATCATTTGCTCGACAGCAATACGTATACTTTGCTGAAGCCGCTCCTCCTTTTCACGAAAAAGAAACTGCAACAGCTGTTTTAATTCATCGAACTCATTATGTACATGCTCTTTTTGTTTCAGCGAAGTATAAAACATGCGTTCAAATGTGACTCCCCATTGCTGAAATGCCTCTTCAACAGAACGAGTAAACTGCGAAAACGGAAGCTCTTCTTCACGATGTTTATCAATTTGATTTACAACTAAGTATAACGTTTTCCCGTACTGTGACAACCGTTTTGTAAACTCAAAGTTCAATTCTGCTTGAACATGGTTATAATCCATTACATAAAATATAACATCGGCTAAATGAAGGGCAGACTCTGTTGCCAAACGATGAGCATCATCTGTCGAATCAATTCCTGGTGTATCCATCAGTACAATTCCACTTGGAATGGCGTCTGTTTCATCGCTAATTTCAATCATGTCAATTGTATCGCCATCTAGACAAAACGTTTTTACTTCTTCGTAATCGTAAGGAGCTGCGTATTCAATCGCCTGACCAGACTTATAATATACGCGCGCATACGGTTTCCCTGCTTTTACTTTCACAAGATTTGCACTTGTTGGAATAGGGCTAGACGGCAATAGTGAATCACCGATCAATTCATTAATTAAGCTAGACTTTCCGGCAGAAAAATGACCACAAAAAGCGATTGTAAATTCTTGATGATACACTTTTTTAATTAATTGTTTCGTTTTATTTGCCTGTGCCATGTCACCTATCTTCATAAATTCATCATGAAGTGCAATCAAGCGATATATCCATTGTTGCAATGATTTTGTTTCTGTCATTTGCATCATTTCCCATACCCCTTTTAAAAAATCTACCTTCATTTTACTGTAGTTCACAAAAAAAATACATAAAAAATCCCCTGCTTATTAGGGGGATTTTAATAAACGTAGCGCCTGCTCCTCTACACGAATACGAACAGATAAAAGGTATGCGTTACATATTGTAAATATGACAGCTGTCCAATATGCTTGAAACATAAGCGGAATAACAAGGAATTCTAGAATAACAACGAGATAATTCGGATGACGAAACCAGCGATACGGACCTCTCTGTACCCGTTCTGCTTTTGGCAATACAATAATTTTTGTGTTCCAATACCTCCCAAGCGAAGCGATAATCCAAAGGCGGAACAACTGTAATACGACAAATATGTTAAACAAAACAGACCACAATGGTGACGGGCGTTTACGAATCCCTTCGAGCAAGAGCGAAACAAAAAATAAACAATGCATACACACGATATACTTATAGTGATTTTGTCCGAATTCCTTTGCTCCTCGCTCCTTCATCCATCGTTCATTTCTTTTTGCCCAATACAATTCAACAAACCGTTGAACAATTAAAAAGAAAAATACGCTCCATTTCATGCCCTATCTCCCCATTGTAACAACAAAAGTTCACAACTAAATCCTGGTCCCATCGCCATCATTAAACCGTATCCCTGTGGGGGCATCGACTGCTTTAAAAAACGTTGTAAAACAGCGAGCACAGTAACAGACGACATATTTCCGTACTGTCGTAAAACCGTGATCGCATGAGCGAGCTTGTCTTCATCGATGTGTAAACCATCTTGATACGCATCAAGCACTTTTTTACCGCCTGGGTGCAAAACAAAATGTTCAATTTCGGAAAGTTTGATTCCACTTCTTCCTAAAAATAATTCTACGATTTCACCAATTGATTGACGAATCATCGTCGGAATATGTCGAGAAAACACAACATAAAAACCTTGATCTTTTATATCCCATCCCATGACATCTTCCGTGTTACGCATAAATATCGATTGCATATCGATCACCTGTGGAGCGACATTTTGTTGCAGTACATCATCCCCCACCACACACGCGCAACCTACTCCATCAGCAAATAATGATGTGCCAATAAGATTACTCTTTGATACATCATCCATTTGAAACGTTAGACTGCAAAGTTCCACAGCAAGAACAAGCACTTTCGCTTTCGGATATGCGCGACAGTAGTCTACCGCCCGAGCAATGCCAGCTGCTCCACCTGCACATCCGAGCCCCCATATCGGAATGCGTTTCATGTGTACAGAAAAAGGAAGTTCATTCATTATTCTTGCCTCAATGCTCGGTGTAGCAATTCCCGTCGTTGAAATAAAAAACATCGCTTCAATGTCTTCAAGAGCAATATTTGCACGTTGTAAACAGCGCACAACCGCCTCTTTTCCATATCGAACAGCATGCTCAATATACAGCGCATTTTTCTCAGCAAACGAATGAGTTTGCATATACCAATCTAATGGTTGTACAAACGATCTTGACTGAATATGATCATGTTCAAAAATAGATAATAACCGATCAATATGTTCATAACGGTGTTGAAACATACGTTTTATGGCAACCATCACCTCGTTTTGTGAAACGCGGTAAGGAAGTTTAGCTAATTCAACTGCAACAATACTCGGCATCTATGTTCCTCCTTTCAGTAAAGATAATGTTTTTCCAATAAAGAAATTTTATACATGATAAATAGAAAAGCTTTCCTCTCAGCAATAGAAGGAAAGCTTTCGACGTTTTGAAAGGAGGTATGTTGTTGTGCACTTTCATTATAACGCAATTTGTTATTTCGTCACTATGTTTTTTATATATTCGTATCTATGTTTAGCGAAAAATGATGTCATCAAAGTGAAAAATTTGTTATGATGAAGAAAAAAGGGGGTCTTTTTTATGGCTTTAGGTGAGAAAATTACAACGATTTTAAATGGAACGATCGAATCGATTCGGTCTGTTATCCCACTACCAATGACAATTGATAAACCTTCATTGTTTGTCCAACCTTTTACACAAACATCTATTAGTGTATTGATCGGAATGACTGGAGACTTACGTGGGCGTCTAATCATTGAAGGACATGAAACGATGTTTGGAAAAATCGGAGAAACGATGTTCGGTATGCCGTTAGAAGGTGAAATGCTTGAATCATTTACTGGTGAACTTGGGAATATGATCGCAGGAAACTTGGCCACAGTCGTATCACAAAAAGGCATTACCATTGATATTACTCCTCCGACTGTTCTTGTTGGTCAAACAAAAATTTACGGTTTTGACAAAGCTTTTCGCGTACCGATCCACTTTGAAAGCAATGGGGAATTACAACTGATTTTAACAATTGATAATGAATAAATGAGAAGCTTGCGCTTGTAAGCTTCTTTTTTTATGCCATAGCCATCTTTTTCTAAATATTTCACACTTTTTTCACAACCTCACAAAATGCGTGTGACAAAAGTCACAGATACCCCTTATTTTTACGGTTATGATGATGGTAAAGTAACGAATGAACAATTTGTGAAACATCTGAAGAAAGCGTTTCATTTCACAAATTGTTTTGTATGATGTAAGTGTATACATTTCTATTTAAGGCTTATTTAGGAAGGAGGGGTGGAAATGAAAACTCAATTAAACACAAACACACCGAAAACAAAAGTGGAGAAAGAACCCGCATTAAAAGGAACACTTGCTTCTGTTTTGTTTTTAGGGTTTTTCCTCATTTTCACGTGGGTAAGCGTATATTTCTTGTTTTTAAATCGCTTATAGAGAGAAAGGAGACGAGACGTTATGCACATGCATAAGTATGAAAAAATTTGGCTGTTTTTCGGCATCGGTTCGTTATTCGTATTTTTAGCCGTCTTAGGAGTCGGTGCATTTGCGCAAGGAACGCAACCACCAAGCTGTTTAACAACGATCGATCCGGAAAAAGTCGATCAAACACCACCATTTGATAAACCAGGCCTTGTTAAAACGGGAGATAATGAATATCAATTGAACATCGTTGCTTCTGCATTTGCGTATACACCAAACCAAGTCGAAATTCCAAAAGGAGCAAAAGTAACGATCAATGTCGCAACGAAAGATGTGATCCACGGGTTTGAAATGGCTGGCACGAACGTAAACATGATGGTTGAACCTGGATACGTCAGTAGCTACACACAAACATTCGATAAAGTTGGCGAGTATGTCATTTTATGTAACGAATATTGCGGTGCCGGTCACCACTTAATGACGGCGAAAGTGAAGGTGGTTGAACAATGATGAACGGAACATGGAAAGTTGATGCACGTGATGGCAAATTAGCCATGGCCCATATTTATGTCGCTTTCGTTGCACTTGCGTTAGGAGGACTTGCTGGTCTATTACAAGTGCTTGTGCGCTCTGGAAAATTTGAATTGCCGGCAGGCATTAGCTATTATACGATTTTAACAACGCATGGCGTATTGCTTGGACTCGTTTTAACTACATTTTTCATTATCGGTTTCCAATTTGCTGCTGTAAGTCGTACTGCCGGAACGCTTTCTGACCGCGTGCGGTTTTGGGGTTGGATCGGTTTTTGGCTCATGACAATCGGTACAGCGATTACTGCCTTTTACATTTTAATCGGTGAAGCTTCTGTTTTATATACATTTTATGCCCCGCTACAAGCACATGCAGGCTTTTATATCGGTTTAACGCTTGTTGTTGTCGGTAGTTGGATCAGTGGGTTTGCCATGTTCGCTCATTATGCAAAATGGAAAAAAGCTCATCCTGGTCAAGTCAGTCCGTTGCTTACATTTATGTCTGTTGTCAACATGGTATTATGGCTCGTTTGTTCGCTCGGTGTAGCAGCGACTGTATTATTCCAGCTCATTCCTTGGTCATTAGGTTATGTCGATCGGATTAACGTGCTCGTAAGCCGAACATTGTTCTGGTATTTCGGTCACCCGCTCGTATATTTCTGGTTATTACCGGCATATATGATTTGGTATGCGATTATTCCAAAAATTATTGGCGGAAAAATGTTTTCAGACTCTCTTGCTCGTATGTCATTCATCTTATTCTTAATTTTCTCGATTCCTGTCGGATTCCACCATCAACTTGTGGAACCTGGAATTGATCCAGCTTGGAAATACTTACAAGTTGTCTTAACGTTTATGGTCGTTATCCCATCATTAATGACTGCGTTCTCAATGTTCGCAACGTTTGAAATGTACGGTCGCTCAAAAGGAGCAACAGGATTATTCGGATGGTTACGAAAGCTTCCTTGGGGTGATGCTCGTTTCTTTGCGCCATTTGTCGGTATGTTGTTCTTTATCCCTGCTGGTGCTGGTGGTCTTGTCAACGCATCACACCAATTAAACCAAGTCGTTCATAATACGATTTGGGTAACTGGTCACTTCCACTTAACATTAGCGACAACAGTCGTATTGACATTCTTTGGGGGAGCTTATTGGCTTATCCCGCACTTAACAGGACGTGTCATGACAAAAGCAATGAATCGTCTAGCGATTATTCAAACGATCGTTTGGTCCATCGGTATGATTTTCATGTCTAGTGCGATGCATTTTGCAGGGTTACTTGGTGCCCCACGCCGTTCAGCATTTTCAACATACGGCGATGCGCCACAAGCACTAGAATGGATTCCTTATCAAATCGCTCAAGCGGTTGGTGGAACGATTTTATTCATCGGCATTATTCTCGTGCTCATTATCGTAACAAACTTAGCATTTTTCGCTCCAAAAGGTGAAACAGAGTTCCCTGTTGCAGAAGTAGCTGAGCAGGCTGAACGTACACCGCTTGTGTTCGAAAACTGGACATTGTGGATCGGTATTGCGGTTGTACTCATTTTAATCGCATATACAGTTCCATTTATCGATATGATCCAAAACGCACCTCCTGGATCAAAAGGGTTTAAACTTTGGTAAAAAACCGGGCACTCGCCCGGTTTTTTTATAATCGATAAATATGTTTATATTTTTCTTCTAAGTAGTCGATTAAGTAGATTGGATTTAAACCTTCTCCAGTTACTTCATGTAAAATATCGAGCGGTTTTTTCGTTTTTCCGAATTGGTGAACATGCTTTGTAAGCCATTCTCGAATACGAACAAGTTCCCCATTTTCAAGCAACTGATGAAATGGCAGTTCTTTCTCCATCGTATGTTTAAACTGTGCCGCATACATATATCCAAGTGCATACGATGGAAAATACCCAAAACTTCCTCCAGCCCAATGCACATCTTGAAGAATTCCTTCCGCATCACGCTCTGGACGAATACCTAAATACGCTTCGTATTTTTCGTTCCAAATGTATGGTAAATCTTTCACTTCAATGGCATCATCAAACAACGCTTTTTCCATTTCATATCGAACAATGATGTGTAACGGATACGTCAGCTCATCAGCTTCAATACGAATAAGGGACGGTTTCGACTCATTAATCGCACGATAAAAATCGTCTAACGAAACATGCGAAAAGTGCGGAGCATATTGTTGTAATAAACGATAATATCGCTTCCAAAATGAATAATGACGAGCAATAAAGTTTTCATAAAACAACGATTGGGATTCATGAACCCCCATTGACGTTCCATCGTACAACGGTGTACCTGCCAATTCTTTAGAAATATGTTGTTCATAAAGGGCATGACCACATTCGTGAATTGTACCAAATACAGCTGTTCGGAAGTCATTTTCGTCATATTTCGTTGTAATTCGGACGTCCCCATCATTTAATGTAATAGCAAAAGGATGTACAGTTTCATCTAGCCGACCTGCATCAAAATCGTAACCTAACTCTTTTAACAGCGCCAAACTAAATGCTTTTTGCTTTTCTTTCGGAAACGGTTGAAATAGAAAGCTCGTTTCCGGTTTATGACGGGACTGGCTAATTTGCTGAACGAGCGGGACAATATGATGACGTAGTTTTGAAAACACATCATCTAATAAATCGACTGTCACGCCCGGCTCATATAAATCTAATAGCGTATTATATGGGTGTCCTTTTGTTCCCCAATATGTAATGAAACGTTTTGTAAAGTCAACAAGCTGTTTTAAATATGGTTCAAAAAGGGAAAAGTCAGATTTTGCTTTCGCTTCTTCCCATACGCTTTCCGCTTTTGATTGCAAAATAACATATTGTTTATATTCATCAGCAGGAATTTTTTTATTGCGCTCATACTCTTTTTGACATTCTGCTAACGTATAACGGGTAACAGGTGATAATTGTTCTTGTACCGACTTAGCGGAAAGTTCCGCAATATATGCGGCCATTTGTTCTGAAGTCGACATGCGAAACACTTCTTGCGACAACATCCCGATTACTTCAGAACGTTGGTCAACCCCTTTTTTCGGTGCCCCTGTGCGCAAATCCCAATACATAAGTGAAATGGCTTCTTTATATGCCATCATTTTTTTGACGTATTGGAGAAATTGCTTTTCTACTTCTTGAATACTTGTCTTCATCTTCTTCCCTCCATTCTGTATTTGTTATTCTACAATACTTACAATTATTCCTTTATTTTTGTTGTACATCTGTCGGTAATACACGTTTGATCGCCTCGATTACTTGCATCGGTTCATCATCTGTTACAAAAATACATACGATTCCTCGATCATCTCGTTGACGAATAAGGCGCCCGATTCCTTGTCGCAATCGTAAAATCATATACGGAACATCAACTTCCCAAAACGGATTGTCCGTTTCCTTTCGCTTCGCCTGAAAAACAGGGTCATTTGGAGGGTAAGGAAGCGCCCAAATAATCACGTTGCTTAATGAAGGGCCTGGAATGTCTAATCCTTCCCATAAATGTTGGGCACATAAAATCGTCTCTTCTTCATTTTGAAAGCGAGAAACAAGTTCACTAATTTCTTGATCCCCTTCAAATAAGAAAGAAAATTGTTCTTCACGCTGGGCACGAGCTTTAAATTCATTCAATTGTTCGCGCGTTGGGAACAATACGAGAGCACGCCCATTCGTTTCGCGTATTTTTTCTAAGGCATACGCGTATTTCTCTTCAAATATACGTTCGTTCTTTTCAAATATTGGCATGTAAATGGTCATTTGTTCATCGTAGTCAAACGGGGAATCGACATGAAACGATATATATTCGTCAATTCCTAGACTTTTTGCCATATAATCAAATGATTTTTCATTTGATAGTGTGGCAGACGAAAAAATAAATGGCATGCGTTTAGAAAATACTTTTTCCCGCAACACTTCCTGTACCGTTCTCGGCATAATCACAAGCGTATTGCCATCTAGCGATGATTCAAGCCATGTAATTGCATCTCGGTTGTGAATAAATAAGTGCAAGGAGTGATGAATTTGATCGAGGTACTCATCAACAACTTTTAATTGATAGTGATCAATCGTGTACGTCTCACTTTCAAAGACGAGTTCATCTCCAATTTGCTCAACTTTTGTTTGTAAATTTTGTGCAAGTTGCAAAAGAGATGGAGTAAACGTTAACTCTTGACGATTCGATCCCGGTACAGCTTTCGCATGATTCATTAATTCATCAAAAAAACGTACACTCAGTTCTAATGTATCTTCAATTAAATAAGCTAATTGTTCACGAATATCATTTTCTAATAAACGAGAAAGCAATGTCTCTAACGTCGTTTCTTTCATACGATACGTCAACGCTTTTTGAGCGGCAAACTCTAATAAATGCCCTTCGTCAAAAATGACACAGCTCGCTTCAGGCAAAAGTGGAAGCTGTCCCTCGCGTTTCCGCGCTTCATACGTCCAAATATGTTCCATGTAAAAATCGTGCGAACAAATAATTAAATCCGCTGCTTTCCGATAATAGTCGCGCGATAACGTTTGACCACAGCGATGACGTTTTTCGCACGCTAAACAGTCTTGAAACGGATCCCAAGCAATTTTTGACCATTGTTCATCACTTAAATGAGCATAGTCTTTTCGATCACCGTAATGATAAAACGTTTGAAGTGGAGCATGATCATGAACAAAAGGAGGCAGTTCATCAAAAATTTGCTCGTACAACTCCTCTTCTTCCGTCATTAATACTTCGTCTAATTTGTTTAAACATAAATATTGATCTGACGATTTGGCTAGTCGAACATCAATGTCCATGTTTAAGACGCGCGAAATTTTCGCAATATCTCCTTCTTTTTTGACAAGCTGTTCAATTAACGTTTCATCTGCGCAAGCAATAATCGCAGGCTTTCCGATATAACGTGCATAGCAAATAGCATAAAGTAAATATACGATCGTTTTTCCTGTTCCTACACCCGCCTCGGCGAACATCACTTTTTTCTCTTTAAATGCTCGCTCAAGTTGAAATGCCATAAAAATTTGTTCATCGCGTAATTCAAACCCTGCTTCAGGTAAAATGTCGTAAAAAACGTCCCCGATCCATTCGTTCAATTTATCAAAAAAGTTTTCATTTTTGTTTAATGTAAACGGATATTTGCTCATATTTTTTAGCCCCTCCATCAATTTAAACGAAGTACACAAACATTAATTATCGATCAAAAAAAGAAAGAAGTCAATGAAGTTGAAAAGAAAAAGCTGTCAGCGAGACAGCTTTTCGTACGAACGTGGCGGACGAGGTCCCCAAAATTGATAATATTGCGTTTCGATGAAGCCGTTGAACAATTTTCGTCGTTTTGTTGCACGTCTGCCATACAATTGCTCAAATTGACGGTGAGAAGTTAACATATAGATCGACCACGTATCGAGAGCTGCAAATGTTTTTCCCATTTCTCGATACAATTGTTCCACTTCTTCTTTTTCTCCTAATCGCTCACTATAAGGCGGATTGCCGACGATGACACCGTATTCGTCTTTCGTCCGAAAATCTTTTACTTGCATTTGTTTAAATGTAATTAAATCTGCTAATCCAGCTTCTTGGGCATTTATTTTCGCTATATCAACCATGCGATGATCAATATCAAATCCGACAATATGCAACGGTTGATCATAACGCGCTACATCTTCCGCCTCTTCTCTTGCTTCGTCCCATAAGCGAGATGGGATCCAATTCCATTGCTCACATACAAACTCGCGATTAAATCCCGGCGCGATATTTTGCCCGATTAACGCAGCTTCAATTGCGATCGTTCCTGATCCACAAAATGGATCAACAAACGGACGATCTGGCGTCCAATTCGTTAATTGAACGAGCGCTGCTGCTAATGTTTCCTTTAATGGTGCTTCCCCTTGTTTGACGCGATATCCTCTTTTATGCAATCCTGCTCCACTCGTATCGATCGTTAATGTAGCGATATCTTTATGTAAAGCTACTTCAATACGAAATAACGCCCCTGTTTCCTCAAACCAAGAAATGCGATAATGTTGTTTTAAATGTTCAACAATCGCTTTTTTTACGATTGCTTGACAATCCGATACGCTAAACAATTTTGATTTGACGGATTTTCCGACAACGGGGAATTGGGCATCCATCGGCAAAAATTGCGCCCATGGTAACGCTTTTGTTTGTTCAAACAACTCATCAAACGTTGTCGCCGGAAATTCACCTACTTTGATTTTTACACGATCGGCTGTGCGAAGCCATAAGTTCGTGCGACAAATCGCTCGCTCATCTGCAACAAATGTCACTTTCCCATTTTCTACTTCACAGTCATAGCCGAGCGCGCGCACTTCGTCTGCAACGATCGCTTCAAGTCCCATCGCCGCAGTAGCAATGAATGTCATTTGTCCCATATGTTTTCACCTTTCATTCATGTATAGCATCCCATTCCCGGATAAATGGCTGCAACTCATCTATTCGCATCGGCTTAGCGATATAATATCCTTGCGCCATATCACATTGCTGTTGACTTAAAAACTCATATTGTTGCCCCGTCTCGACCCCTTCCGCGACAACAGACAAATGCAAATGATGTGCCATCATAATAATCGTTGATACGATCGTCGCATCATCGCTATATAAAGATAGGCGACGAATAAACGATTGATCAATTTTTAAAATGTCGATTGGAAAGCGATGTAAATAACTTAATGAAGAAAAACCTGTCCCAAAGTCATCAATGGCTAATTTAAAGCCGCGTTGTTTCAGCTGTACGAGTTTTTGAACAGAATCTTCAGCATTTGGCATAATCGTACTTTCCGTCAGTTCTAATTTAAAAAAGCGTGGATGCACATCATTTTCTTTCACAATCGTCGATAATTGCTCGACGAAATCGTCTTGTTGGAAATGTACAGCAGAAATATTTACTCCTATTTTCATATGTGGGGCGAATTGATGAATCGCCTTGATATGTATGCACGCTTGTTCAAACAGCCACTTCGTCATCGGAACAATAAGCCCCGTTTCTTCTGCAAGTGGAATAAATTGCGCTGGCGAAACGAATCCGATGTTTGGTTGCTTCCAACGCATTAACGCCTCAAGCGCTTCAATTTTTTTCGTCTTCATATTCACGATCGGCTGATAGCAAATGAATAACTCATTTCGTTCCAACGCTTTTCGTAAATAATTTTCTAACGTCACAACTTCGCTTTGATAATCCAATTTAGCGGTATATAACTCAAAGCGATTTCGTCCGCTTTCTTTCGCTTTTTGCATTGCACGATCCGCTCGACGTAACAATGTCTCTCCATCATCCCCATCGTTTGGGTACATACTCATCCCAATGCTTGCTGAAATGTATACGTCTTTTCCATTCAGCATAAATGGAGCTTGGAGTGCTTCAATCATTTGTTCTGCGATTGTTATTGCTTCTTGCACATCTTTTAGTTTAGGCAAGATGACGACAAATTCGTCCCCACCAATGCGCGCAAGCGTATCTTTCGTGCGCAATAATTTTTTTAAGCGATTAGCCACTTTTTTTAATAGGATGTCTCCGCTATAATGACCGAGTTCATCATTAATATACTTAAATCGATCTAAATCGAGAAACAAAATCGCTAATTGCTGATTGTAACGCCGAGCTACATCAAGTAAATGTTGCAGACGTTTCGTAAATAACTGGCGATTTGGAACGTTTGTTAATAAATCATAATTGGATAACCGTGCTAATTGCTCCATCGTCCGTTTATGTTGCGTCACATCTGAAAAAATCGCAACATAATGCGTCGGAACTCCCGTAGCGTCATAGACCGCTTTAATCGTTAGCCATTCAACAAACAGTTCGCCGTTTTTTCGCTTATTCCAAATCTCTCCCTTCCAAACTCCATGATCGCGCAGCGTTTCCCACATGTTTTCATAAAACTTCCGATCATGTAAACCGGAACGGAGAATGTTCGGTTTTTTCCCTAGCACCTCTTCTTGCGTATAACCCGTTACTGTTTCAAAGGCGGGATTTGCTAATAAAATACGCCCTTGCCCATCCGTGACAATCATTCCTTCATCTGCTTCTTGAATAATCGTATGAGCGATAGATAAAAATGTATCTGTTTCAAACAAAGATGACAACTTTTTGTTCACATCAGACTCTCCCCTCATATTTCCCCCAAAAAACAAAAACTCCCCTAGCGTGATGCAGGAGAGTCATGCCATGAACCATGTTCTGTAAGCCATGTTCTGTTCCGTCGTACTGCAAACGGCTTGCGCCTCGTACTTCGGCGGTAATCATCTATCTACAGGCTTATACCTGTCCTTCTCTCCGTTCATTTCCTTCGAGAAGGTGCCCCTACCATTATTTGGGTTTCTCGCTCGTGGGGTTTACCGCGTTCCACTCTTGCCGTTTCCAGCAAGACTACGTCACTGTGGCACTTTAAAGGTAATCGAGCCATATCCGTTGCGGACGTAGGCTCTTTCCCTGCCGTCAGCCCAGCTTATTGCCAGACTGCCCTAGCTTATGTCTTCGCTAGGCACGAACACTACGGGCATCTCAGCACCGTGCGAGCATGGACTTTCCTCTACGATGCATACGCATCGCAGCGATTACCCGAACATGATTCATGTAAGCATATGATAGTATATCCGAAACGATGAGCCAAATCAATAGAAAAAGTTGGAATATTCATTCGTAAAGTTTGCTACCAAAAACATGTTTTTCTAAATTAGAAAGACGTTGTAAAATATCAAAGTTCGTCGTTCCTGATTGAGATGGCTGACGTTTTTGCGCCTCCTGCAATTGGCTTTTTAGGCGTGTATTTTCTTGTTGTAATTGTTCAATCATTTGATGGAATGTTTCATAGTCTTTAATAATTAAATCAAGAAAGCGATCCACTTCATCTTGGTTATATCCACGCATGCTTATTTTAAACTCTTTTTCGAGAATGTCTTTTGCTGTTAAGTTGATGCGATCCGAAAGCACGTTTGCTCACCTCAATTATCCATGTCTACACCTATTCTTTCAAAAAAAGCAGTCGTTGTCAATTTTTCATTTTCACAAACTTCGTCTTTTTTTCGACAAAAAACCGAAGGCGAATTGCCTTCGGTTAAAATGGTCGTGGGAACGGACCAGGTCCCGGACAAACAACATGTTGGTGTGATACATCGTTCACAACAGATTGTGTGTGCGGAAAATAATGTTGATGCTGGAACACATGATGGTTCACATACGTCGTATGTGACGGATGAATGTGCGGCACAATCGTTGTTTGCATTTGATGTTGTGTACAACATTTTGTTGGATGAACGATCGGCGGCATCATATTCGGACGACAATGCATATTTCATACCCCTTTCGCATTAAAGTTTGTTACACTTCTAGCGTATGTACGAAGGGGGATACATGTACTAATGGAAATACCTATTTTACATGAACGTATAAATATTATGTTTCATATTCGCAAAAATAACGACGGTAGCCCCAATTAAAACAAAAAACAAATATAAAATTTTTTTGCTCATCGCTTCTCTCTCCGCAATTCATATTGTTCACAAATATACATTCTACTTCATTCTTTTTCATTCGACAAGAAGGGAAAACTTTGTCATTTTTTGCGCTTCCCTCGGAAATAACATAAAAATTTTCCTTCTTATTTTTGTTGCACATGATATAATATTCTAGGGGATTTTTTTATAAATAAATGGAGGGAATACGATGTCAAAATGTCCATTTCACGCCCTTTTTAATGAAGCGGGGGCGATTCAACTGTTTCGAAAAAAGCATCAAAAAGAAAAAGAAGATGCGACTCTTCATCTTTCTGCACCTTCACATGTGACAACATATTATCGCCAACTTATTTCAAGCGATCGAAAACAACAAGTTACTTTCGTCGGGCTAACAGAAGAAGATGTACAACAACTCGCTTCCATTCGCCCACTTTTTGCTAAACATGTCGAACGAATTGTCAATGCGTTTTACGATCAAGTTGGACAGATGACGCATTTAAGAAACATTATTGACAATCATTCAACGATCGATCGCTTAAAACAAACATTGCGCGCTTATTTAATGGATATGGTATCTGGGGAAATTGGCGAACAGTACGTGATTCGCCGAAAAGTAATCGGCAACGTTCATAACCGCATCGGATTATTCCCAGAATGGTATTTAGGCGCTTATACGATCATTCAAAATGAAGTGCTCCGCATATTGATGGAAGAATTGCCTCCAACAGAAGCAACGAATATATATCGTTCGTTTGCGAAACTTTGTTCATTGGATATGCAAATCGCTATTGAAACGTATATTGAGGCGTATACGTCCTCGATGATGAAACTAAACGAAATTGCAGAGCTACAACATCGGTTAACAGAATCATCTACAACTCTTGCGTCAAGCGCAGAAGAAACGACTGCTTCCATTTTTGAAGTGCAAAAAAACGTGCAAGATATGTTACATGAGGTGACAAACATCCAACATCAGTCCGTGCAAATGACTGAACGGGTAGAAAAGGGAAAAGAAGATGTGAAGCAAACGTTAACAAAATTAGATGGTGTCGCGAAATTAATTGAAGGAACAAAGTCGTTGACGAATGAGCTAACAGATAGCTCGCGAAAAATCGGAGAAATCGTCAATGCGATTCGTAGCATTTCAAATCAAACAAACATTTTATCGTTAAATGCAAATATTGAAGCAGCCCGTGCTGGTGAACACGGAAAAGGATTTGCGGTCGTCGCAAATGAAGTACGAAAACTCGCGACACAAACCGAGCAATCGCTTGATTACATTCAAAATCATATTGATGTCGTGCAACAAACGATTCGAAAGTTTGAACATGCGTTTCAACAAATTGTCGAGGAAACGCGCGCATTCCGCCAAGCAAATGAAAGCATTGTTCATATTTTCGATCAGTCCGTCACCGATGTGAAATCGACAAGTAAAAAAATTGATCAGTTTACTTCACTTATTACACAGTTTCATCAAATGTTTGATGAAATTTCATCAGCCGCATCACAAATTGCTGAAATGGCCGAACAGCTGAACGACTTAAATCAAGAGTTGACAGAAAAATTTAATTCGTAATGGTTAAACGGAGGAAAGATGACGATGAAACACCCACGGCTGAAATACGAGCAACGAACGTTTGCGCATATAGATGAAATGGCAGAAACATTACTTCACGAAGCAAATGAACAACTTGTACGAATCGATATGGGACTTCTTCCAAACGATGTACCATCACGAAATTATGCAAAGTTTCGTCTCATGCATTTACAACGTTCATTTGGGGAACATATCCCTATTTCGTTTCGTTCAACGTATAATTCTTTATGGAGTCAATTGTACCGTCTCGAGCATCAAGGGGATTATAAACATCCGTATATTCAACAACTTTTGATTCAGTTAAAAAACAATGATTCAAGCTCAACTAAATGAAACAAATTATAGCACGATGATCTCAGCGATGCTCGAGCAATTAGATCGTTGTATCCAGCTAGACGACATGCAAAAATATACAGTACAACTCGTATTATGGGAGCTTGTTTCAAATGTCATTCGTCACTCTACGAAAAAAGACGCAAACGTATATATCAGTTGGTCAGATGAAACGGTCGTCATTGAAGTGAGCGATCAAGGTGATGGGTTTGAATGGGAAAGACAACTAAACACCCTCCCTTCTCATTTCACGCAACAAGGGGGACGCGGACTTTTTCTCATTCAACAACTCGCCTCACATTTTTCATTTGACGAAAAAGGAAAGCGTGCAATCGTTATGATTGCACGAAAAAAGGGGGAAAAATATGATTGACATTGTAACATATCATGACAAAATCGTTGTCTCTTTTCAGCAAGATATTAACTTTGAAACATCGCGCGTCATGGAAGAAATGATTCAATCACAGTCGTGGGATACATCTCATTTACAAATTGACTTATCTGCTGTTCGGTTTATTGATAGCTCTGGTGTTCGGTTGCTTATTAGCTGGCTGTATCCGTTAAAAGATCGGATGCGAATTGAAATGACCGGCGTTTCAGCACCGATTAAACATATATTATCGATTTGTCAATTAGATCAAATAGTAGACGTAAAATAGCGATCTGTTCATAGATCGCTATTTTACATGAATGGAAACAAACGTAATATCGTCATTTCCTTTCGCATATTGTGCTTGTTCATTGATCTTCTCTACCATTTGATCAAACGAATGAGCCATTTGCATCGTATGCGCAAGTTGATTAGCGCATTCTTCACCTAACACTTCGATTAGCCCATCTGTGTAGAGAATAAGGTACGCTTCATGTTGAAAAGAAATCGTCCCTTTTTTATATGGGGCATTTGGTACAATACCGATTGGAATGCCTCCTTCTTTTAAAAGCTTCATTTTTTGATTGGTCATGAATATTCCCGAAGGATGTCCTGCATTCACATATTCTATCACTTTTGTTTTCACATCAATCGTTCCGTAAAAAGCTGTAAAATAATATTTCGTTTCCTTTCCAAACAATTGAAAAGCATGTCGATTTAATTCATGCACAACCGCAAGCGGTTCAGTCACTTTCGTCATTAGTCCGTGTAATAGCGAACGAATCGACATAGCAACGAGCGCAGATGCAACGCCATGCCCCATGACATCAATCACGATAAAAGCATACATATGAGGACGAACTTGCTGCCAAAAATACAAATCGCCAGACAGTTGTGAGGACGGAATATACGTCCCAACAAAATGAATATGTTCATTATTCATTCGTTCAGGGAGCAAACCTTCTTGAACGAGCCGAGCTAAGTGTAAGTCTTCGTTCATCTTTTTTTGCATCGCCCACATATGTCGATAACTTTCCATATATGCTTCGTTCGTTCGCTTCAGTTGATCCATCGTTTCTTTTTGGCGATACGCCAATTGAACACGAGCAATCAGTTCGACCATGGTAAACGGCTTACGAATGTAGTCAAACGCCCCGGCTGCAAACGCTTCCGCCAATTTTTGTTCCTCATCATAACCGGTGACCATTAATACAGGAACGTGTTGTAATTGCTCATGTTGTTTAAAGCGCCGACACCATTCAATACCGTCCGTTTTCGGCATACAAATATCCATTAAAATGACATCTACCTGTTGCGATAAAATATATGCGTATGCTTCATCTGCATCTTCAAACGGATAAATTGAAATATTTTCAATATGTTCGAGCATCGCTTCGATCATTTCCAATGTCGGTCTATAATCATCAATAACTACTACTTTCATCTCCGGTCGCCCTTTTCGTCATGTTTTTTATATTTTATTTATACACGTCACAAGGCCAAAAAGGCTAGCACAAAGATGAAAGTTTTGCAAATTTTTTATTTTCCACGAAAATGCGGACGACGCTTTTCTAAAAAGGCACGAATACCTTCCGCATGATCTTCTGTTTTTCGCATTTCTGCTTGATATGCTGTCTCCATTTGCAACGTTTTCAACAATTGTTCTTCGCTTAAATGAGCGTACAACTGCTTCGTTGCAATCATCGCAACAATCGGTTTAGCCAACCATTCATTCACTTTTTGTTGAATCGTCTGTTCATCGCCAATTTCATCAATGAGCCCCACTTCATACGCCTCTCGTGCACTCATTACTTTTCCTTCCCATATTACTTGTTTTGATTTCACTTCTCCAATTTTTCGTTTTAAAAAGAAATGGCCTCCGCCATCTGGGATTAATCCAATGCCGATAAAATTCATTGCAACACGTGCTTGTTCATTTGCAATAACATGATCGCAAGCGAGTGCTAAGCTAAGTCCTAATCCTGCAGCAGCGCCATGCACGTAACTGATCGTTAGTTTCGGCAATTGATGCAGTGTGAGGGCAATTTGTTTAATCGTTTCCATCACTTCTATGAATGAATGCTCATTCGTTGATTGCAACATCGTTTTAATGTCTCCCCCTGCACAAAATCCCTTTCCTCGTCCACGAATGACGACAATATTCGCCTCGCTTCTTTCTACTTCTTTTAACGCTTGTAGCAACTCTGCTAACATTTGTTCGTTTAAAGCGTTCAACGCATCCGGACGATTCAATTCAATTGTTGCGACTCGTTCTTTATATGACAATACGATATGTTCCATTTTTCCCATCTCCCTCTTTCATCTGTTCGTTTTTCTCTTTCGACACATATGAAGAAAATCCTGCATCAAAAATATAAACATTAGTAATAAAAAAGACGACATTAACTGCCGCCTTTTTGTTTTGCATCCATCACCATCTCATATAGCTGCTTTGTTTGTTCCCGAATTTGTTCGGCACGGCAAATGGCCGAAATGACAGCGATTCCATCTGCTCCCGCTTCAATGACTTGTTTTGCTGTTTGGTGTGTAATCCCACCGATTGCCACAAGCGGAACGTACTTTTCATGCGCGCGAATGTGCTTAATCATTGCCAATCCACATGCTTGTTTTGCATCTTCTTTTGAAACAGTTGGGAAAATTGGACCTAATCCAACATAATCGGCACGAGCAGAAAGCGCTTGTCTCACTTCATTCAAGTTGTGCACAGATACCCCTAAATAGCGATCCCCTATTCGATCACGAACACGTTCAGCTGCTTCGTCCTCTTGTCCGACATGAACCCCATCTGCCTGTAAGGTAAGCGCTAAATCAACATCATCATTTACAATAAAAGGAATGTTATGAACAAGACATCGCTCAAACAATTTCTCAGCTAAACGATATTTTTCAATTCCCGTAAGTGCCCCTTTTCCTTTTTCCCGAAACTGAAACATCGTAATGCCGCCTTCGATCGCTTCATCAAGCACGGCGAGTGGATCTTTCGTACAATCGACACTCCCCATCACAAAATATAAAGATAGTTTTTGTTTCATCATTTTATTCCCCTCGAATGTGCGCGTATTCATCTACTTCTTCTGCGCTCGTTTCGTATAAAGCATTCAGAAATGCAAGCTGAAAAGAACCAGGTGCTTGCGCTTGTTTGGCTGCTTTTTCAGCTGCTACACCGTAATAAGCGAGCGCAGCGACAGATGATTCTACGATGTTTTCTCCTACACTAGCAAATGCGCCTAATACCGCACTTAATAAGCAACCTGTTCCCGTTACTTTCGTCAACATCGCATCGCCGTTTGAAACGATCGTTACGTGTTCTCCATCTGTCACTATATCATTTTTCCCAGTTACAACGACTACACAGTGAAACATACGTGCTACTTTTTTAGCGCCGTGCACGAGATCACCTTGAACGTCCCCTGCATCTACCCCTTTTGTACGTACTTGTTCTCCAGCAACGCTTGCGATTTCTGATGCATTTCCGCGCAAAATAGAAATGTTTACTTCATTCAATATACGTCTGGCTGTTTCCGTGCGATACGCTGTTGCTCCCGCCCCAACGGGATCAAAAACAACAGGAATGTTTGCTTCATTTGCCGCTTTTCCAGCAATCAACATCGCTTCTACGTCTGTTTCATTTAATGTGCCGATATTCAATACAAGCGCACGTGCCAAGCGCACCATATCAGCTACTTCTTCTTTGGCATACGCCATGACAGGAGATGCACCTATCGCAAGTAAACCGTTAGCAACAAAATTGGTCACCACCACATTTGTCATATTATGTACAAGCGGTGACTCCTTTCTAACGCGCGTTAACCATTGTCCAACATTCATCGTTCATTCCCCCCTATAAAAAATAAAAACTAGTCGGAAAGAATCGACTAGTTTACATTGCCAAAACATAGCCTACTTCCCTCCGCTGGTACAAACCAGATCAGGTTCAAAGGGTTGGAAAACTGATTGCGCGTTTTCCTCTCAGCCATCGCCATCCGGCACCCCTAGTAGTGTGATTCATTTAATTTTCTTTCATTTTAATACATTTTTTCTCATTATTCAATATAGAACATTGTCAATTTTCGTTCACATTTTTGTATAGAAGTGTGATATGTATCACTTACGTCACACATATTTTCCCCTATTGTTAAAGTGTTAATAAGAAGAGGAGGGGTTATGATGTTTTGTCATCAATGTGAACAAACACCAACAGGGGGATGTACAGTTGTCGGCGTTTGCGGTGTTAAAGCCGATGATAAAATCCCCAATATAGCCGGAATAAAATTCCCCACTTACAATAGAACCATAGTGTCAATGAGAGGAGCTATGGTT
>NZ_RXXX01000027.1:0-38806 GCF_011006755.1 Anoxybacillus sp. MB8 | reverse complement strand
CGTCACTTATCTTGATTGAACCGCCGTATACGGAACCGTACGTACGGTGGTGTGAGAGGACGGAGGTTAATCACCTCCTCCTACTCGATTGTCATCGAGCATAACATGTGTTTTCCTCCGTCTATTTGTAGTACGATAAACGTAGCAAAGCTTAGATGGAGGGATCATTGTGAGACATGCCATTGTAACAGCAGGAACGAAAGGACTTGGCAAAAAAGTAACGGAACGCTTTTTAGACAAAGGCTATGCTGTCACTGTTCATTACCGAAGCGACATACAAGCTGTTGAAGCGTTGAAAGAAGCGTATCGTCACTGTCATGATCGGCTTCATTTTGTGCAAGGGGATGTGACGAATAAAGAAGATTTAGTTCGTCTCGTAGATGAAGCGTTTGCTACATTCGGTCGCATCGATTATTTAATTCATAATGCAGGCCCTTACATATTTGAACGAAAAAAATTAGCTGATTATACGGATGATGAATGGTATGAAATGATTGAAGGAAATTTAAGTGCGATGTTTCATTTATTTAAGCGAGTTGTACCAATTATGCGGAATCAACGTTTCGGACGCATTGTGACGTACGGTTTTCAAGGGGCGGATCATGCGCCAGGATGGATGTATCGATCAGCGTTTAGCGCAGCAAAAGTGGGGCTTGTCTCATTAACAAAAACGATTGCACTTGAAGAAGCAGAATACGGCATTACAGCGAATATGGTTTGTCCGGGAAATATTATTGGGGAAATGAAAGAAGCAACGATTGCATATGCTCGTCAGATGAAAGACGACATGACGCCAATTGGCCGGTCAGGGACAGGGGAAGATATTGCGCGCGTTGTCGAGTTTTTATGTGATGATCTTTCCGATATGATTACTGGAACAGTCATTGAAGTGACAGGAGGGCTTGATGTTATTCATCGTTATCGAAAATAGGCTGCCAACATGACAGCCTATATGATTTGTAGTTCTTTTGGATATGTCGTTAAAAGAAGCGGTCCTTTGTCGGTCATATAAATGTCATCTTCAATACGTACGCCACCGACGGAAGGAACGTAAATACCAGGCTCAATCGTAAATACCATTCCCGCTTGAAGTGGCATGGTATTTGTTGCGTTCATCGACGGATATTCATGAACATCAATACCGAGCCCATGTCCGATTCGGTGCGGAAAATACGCTCCGTATCCTTCTTGTTCAATTCGTGAACGAGCTGCCTTGTCAATGCTTCCGATGGATGCACCAATTTGACATGCATGAATAGCTTCTTGTTGCGCTTGGAAGACGACGTCGTATATTCGCTTTTGTTGTTCGGTTGGCTTTCCAAATACGACGGTACGCGTAATATCAGAACAGTATCCGTCCAGTACGACACCGAGATCGAACAAAACAAAATCACCCGGTTGGATGCGATTCATTCCTGGAACACCATGAGGATGTGCGCTATTTGTTCCGGTAAGTACCATCGTATCAAACGCCATGGCGCGCACCCCTCGTTTTTTTAATTCGTACTCAATGGTAGCGATGATGTCCAATTCCGTTTTTCCTTCTTTTAAGGCACGGACACCGACATCGACACCGAAATCAGCTAATTCTGCTGCTTGTCGAAGTGTTTGCAACTCTTTTTCATCTTTTGTCATTCGTAGTTCATGAAGCGTATCGGTTAAATCGAAAAACGATGCATGTGAAAAGCATGATTGCAGTTGCTCGAGACGGCTTACCGTCATATGAGATGTTTCAATACCAATTCGTTCCGTTTGTACGTTTCGTCTATTTAGCTCATCGCGCAACATATGCCAAGGATGATGCACATCATCATAGCTGACGATCGTATATGCCCAACCGGCTTGTCTAGCTTGATTGGCATCCATTTCTGGACAGATGAGAAACGGTTCGTCATTCGGGAAGATCACAACGGCTAGTAGTCGTTCATGTGGATTGCTATAAAAGCCGCTAAAATAAAAAACATTTGCCGTTGATGTAATAAATGCCCATGATCCGTTTGCATCTTTCAGTTTTTGTTGGAGTTTGCTTATTCGCTCCATCATATTCACATCCTTTCTTTTTCAGCTTATCATGGATAAAAAAAGAAGGAAATAGGACAAAGATGAAGAAACAAAATGATGTCAAAAACGAAGAAAGGAGAAAGAAAGATGAAGCTGACTTATCACGGCCATTCTGTCGTTAAAATGGAGACGAACGGAAAAACGATTTTCATTGACCCATTTATTACGGGTAACCCAATGACAGATTTAAAAGCAGAAGACGTTCACGTGGATGTGATTTTATTAACGCATGGTCATAATGATCATGTCGGTGATACCGTTGCATTAGCAAAACGGAACGACGCCCTTGTCATTGCTCCGTATGAATTAGCAACTTATTTAAGCTGGAAAGGTGTTCGTGTTCATCCGATGCATATCGGTGGATCGTTTACGTTTGACTTTGGGAAGGTTAAATTGACGCAAGCGTTTCACGGTTCTAGCTACGTTGAAGAAGACGAAACGATCGTGTACACAGGTATGCCAAGTGGTATTTTGTTTCATGCCGAAGGAAAAACGATTTATCATGCCGGAGATACAGCTTTGTTTTCCGATATGAAGGTCATTGGAGAAATGAATGACATTGATGTGGCATTTTTACCAATCGGAGACAATTTTACAATGGGACCAGAAGATGCGGCTGTTGCAGCGAAATGGTTGAAAGCGAAAATAGTTGTTCCTATTCATTACAATACATTCCCTGTCATTCAACAAGATCCACAACAATTTGTAGCGATGATTGAGGGAGTCGGTCGCGTCTTACATGTTGGTGAGAGCATTGAACTGTGAAAACGTTCATTGAATGCGATCATGCACACCCTTATAATAAGAGTAAGAAACTGTCGAAAAAGGGTGGGGCAACTTGACGATTACGAAGCACGAACAAATTTTACAATATATTGAAAGCTTACCGGTCGGAGAAAAAATCTCTGTTCGCCAAATTGCTAAAGAAATGGGAGTAAGCGAAGGGACAGCTTATCGGGCTATTAAAGATGCTGAAACAAAAGGGTATGTAAGCACGATTGAGCGAGTCGGAACGATTCGGATTGAACAAAAAAAGAAAGAAAATATTGAAAAGTTAACGTATGCCGAAGTTGTCAATATCGTTGATGGGCAAGTGCTCGGAGGAAAAGAAGGATTACATAAAACGTTAAATAAATTCGTGATCGGTGCGATGAAGCTTGAAGCGATGATGCGATATACGGGGGCAGGAAATTTGTTGATTGTCGGAAACCGAACAAAAGCGCACGAATTAGCGCTTGAAGCAGGAGCGGGCGTTCTCATCACAGGTGGTTTTGATACAGAAGAACATGTAAAAAAACTAGCGGATGAGCGCCAGTTGCCGATTATTTCGACAAGTTATGATACGTTTACGGTTGCGACAATGATTAACCGTGCCATTTATGACCAGTTGATTAAAAAAGAGATTGTTCTCGTTGAAGATATTTTGACGCCATTTGAAAAAACAGCATATTTGTATGTGACAGATCAAGTCGAACGGTGGTATGAGCTCAATCGTGAAACGAAGCATAGTCGTTTTCCGGTCATCGATCAACAATTAAAAGTGCAAGGGATTGTGACTGCAAAAGATGTGATGGGCTATGAACGTGACGTGCTCATCGAGAAAGTGATGACGAAACATCCGATCACGGTAAGCGGAAAAACGTCAGTCGCTTCTGCTTCGCATATGATGGTGTGGGAAGGAATTGAAGTGTTGCCGGTCGTCGACGAATATAATCGACTGCAAGGAATTATTAGCCGTCAAGACGTATTAAAGGCATTACAAATGGTGCAACGTCAACCGCAAATTGGTGAGACGATCGATGATATTGTCACAACTCAGTTTTTAACTGAAACGGTTGACGGCGTTTTCCGCTGCAACATTACTCCACAAATGACGAACCATTTAGGGACGTTATCATATGGGGTATTTACAACAATTGTAACTGAAGCAGCGACTCGTGCGCTTCGCTTACATAAACGAGGTGACCTCGTCGTAGAAAACATCACCATTTATTTTATTAAACCTGTCCAAATTGATAGCGTCATCGACATTAAACCGAAGCTATTAGAAATAGGTCGTAAGTTTGGGAAGGTTGACGTCGAAGTGTTTAATGAAGGGACGCTTGTCGGAAAGGCGTTAATGATGTGTCAGTTGCTTGAACGACAATAAGGCTGCATATAGCAGCCTATTTTAGTTCCTCCGCTTCTTTTACTGCAAGTGGAAAATAGTAGCGATGGGCACGATAACCTCCCCATATGCTTCCTGCACCAACGAAAAGAAAGACGATGCCAACGATAAGGGAGACAGTTGAACGATGAATAAAAAATTGATTGATCGCAAAGAAAAATACAAATGAGCCAAGCGCAATGCTCGATTTGGCACTAATCCATTTGCGCTCCATCGGCCGTTTGCTGCGGAAATATTTGATTTTGTAATACAAATAAAACGAAAGTGAAAAGATGATAAGTATAACAAATATCGGCATAGTCAGTCCTCCAACAAAAAAATCGTTGCGTGATTATTTTACATCTTTTCGAATCATAATAAAATATGTTTTAATGGAGAAAAAAAGGAGAAGTACCATGGAACAAAAGGTTTTGGAAATCATTCGTCATATTCAACAATTTGATACGATTATTATTCACCGTCACGTTCGACCAGATCCTGATGCGTACGGTTCGCAAGGGGGATTAGCAGAGCTTATTAAAGCGTCATTTCCAGAAAAGCACGTCTATACCGTTGGAAAAGATGAACCGTCGCTCGAATTTTTGCGTAAAATGGATGTGATCCCTGATGAAACGTATAACGACGCTCTTGTGATCGTTTGCGATACGGCAAATGAAGAACGAGTATGCGATCAACGTTATAAACTTGGAAAAAAGATTATTAAAATTGATCATCATCCAAATGAAGACCCGTATGGTGACATTTTATGGGTAGATACAAACGCTAGCTCGGTTAGTGAAATGATTTATGAGTTGTATTTAGTCGGAAAGGAACACGGTCTCGTTTTAACGAAAGAAGCAGCTCGACTAATTTACGCAGGAATTGTTGGGGATACAGGTCGTTTTCTTTTCCCAAGCACGAATCCAAAAACATTTAAATATGCAAGCGAATTAGTTGAATACGGATTTTCATTTGTCGACTTGTATGATCAGTTGTATCGTACAAAGCTATCTATTGCGCATTTAAGCGGATATGTGTTGCAAAATTTCGAACTATCCGAACACGGAGTGGCTCATATTATATTAACGAAACAATTATTAAAACAATATGATGCAACACCATCAGAGGCTTCGCAGCTTGTCAGCGTGCTTGGAAATATTGAAGGAATACGAGCATGGGTGTTTTTTGTGGAAGAAGATGATCAAATTCGCGTCCGTCTTCGTTCAAGAGGTCCGATCGTCAACGAAGTTGCAAAAAAATATCGAGGCGGTGGCCATCCACTAGCAGCAGGAGCGTCCATTTATTCGTGGGACGAAGTTGAACACGTGTTGGCAGATTTAAACGAAGTATGTCAGCAACAGTAGAGAGGCCTCTACTGTTGCTTTAATTTTAGTTCAATAGATATATTTGTAAAAAATAAAATCGTTTCGATATGAAGATTGTACGTACGATTGTCGATCACGTATGTTTTATTTTCAATCGCTTTTTTTAGTAGCTCCTTACTTTTATATACTGTTTCAATATCTTTCGCTGTGATATGTTGAATATCTTTTTTTATATCTTCTTCAATTCGAAACGCTGTGTACGTATCGATGCCGTATGATTGTGCGTTAATGACTTTGACATCAATTGATTGAATCGTTAGTCGTTTTTTATTTTCTTTATTTAGTTCGATGTAATCTTGTTGCCAAATGTTTAAATCGTGTTTCAACTGGGCGATGATTTCTCGTTGTACGTTGAGCTGGCGAACTTGTTTTTCTTGCAAAATACCGAAAATTTGTAAAAAAACGATCCAACTAATGATTGCTCCGATGGCCGCTCCAGCAAAAAAACGTTGCCATCCTGGATCGCGTGTATACGGTGGGACTCTCATGCGCCATGCTCCTGTGTAAACCAGCGAATAAACGTCATACCTGTTTGTGCGCCGCCCGTGGCTGACAAAATGAGTAAAAATTGCTTAATGACATCTCGTGTTTCTCCTTGGAAAAATCCACGTTCAACGCTATAAAACGTATCAAACGTGCCTCCGATCGCTGCAATCAAAGCCCAAATTTTTAAACTGCTTGCAAAACGATACATCATTGTGAGCGGTGGTTCTCCAGATAAAAAAGCTCCAAATCCACCGATGAACGCCCCTCCAACTAACACACCTAAAGCGATGAAATAGCTTTGAATAAAAGCAGGCAAAAACGCTGTTTTCATCTCCATCTGGCTCACTCCTCCTGTATACTATGTATATGGGACAAACAAGCAAGGTATGTTTTGCTTTTCAACATATATGGTGAATATAATAGAAAAAATAGAAAAGGTGGGAGACACATTGTCGTTTATCCATCTACAAGTGCGAAGTGGTTATAGCTTATTAAGTAGCACGGTGAAAATTGAGGAGCTCGTTATGCGGGCGCGTGAACTTCAATTTTCAGCAGTTGCGTTAACGGATGAAAACGTCTTGTATGGGGTAATTCCGTTTTATAAGGCGTGTCAAGCGCACGGAATCAAACCGATTATCGGTATGATTGCGACAGTATTTGATGAGCACGGGCATACAGATCAACTGGTGCTGTTGGCGAAAAATAACGACGGGTATCGTCAACTTGTCCATATTGCTACAGCCATTCAATTAAATGACGGAAAGGGTATCTCTTTATGTGACTTATCCCGCTACACGAGCGAATTAATCGGTATGACAAGCGGGGTACATGGGCGAGTGGAGCAGCATTTGCTGAACGGAGAAATTGCTCAAGCAGAAACGCTCGTGCACACGTACGCGAAGCTATTTCAACGCGGCGATTTTTATATAAATGTGCAGCGACATGGCTTACAAGAACAAGAAGATTTATTGCCGCTACTTTTTGAACATAGTAAACGATGGGACATGCCGCTCGTGGCGACAAACGATGTACGCTACATGTATAAAGAAGATGCTCTTGCTTTTGAATGTTTACTTGCGATGAAACACGGAAAGAAAATGGCTGACCTGAACCGTCCACGCTTTTTAACGAATGAATACCATTTCAAAAGCGCTGACGAAATGATCTCATTATTTTCAATGTATCGTGAAGCCGTTGAGGAGACGGTGCGCATTGCCCAGCGATGTCATGTGACGTTTGAGGCTAAAAAATGGTTTATGCCGCGCTATCCTGTTCCTTCGGGCAAAACGGCTGACGAATATTTGCAAACGTGGTGTTGGGAGCAATTCACGAAACGTTTTCCTGATCAGCCTGAAGCATATGTCGCTCGGTTACAATATGAACTGCAAATTATTCAACAGATGAATTTTAGTGACTATTTTTTAATTGTTGCTGATTTCATGCGTTTTGCGCGTGAACGAGGAATATTGACAGGACCGGGACGTGGATCAGCTGCAGGTTCGCTCGTTGCTTACATACTCGGAATTACACAAGTGGACCCGTTACAATACGGACTTTTGTTTGAACGTTTTTTAAACCCAGCTCGTCTGTCACTTCCAGATATTGATATTGATTTTCCTGATCATCGTCGCGAAGAAGTGATTCGTTATATTGAACAAACATATGGAAAAGATCATGTTGCGCAAATTATTACGTTTGGGACATTTGGAACACGCTCAGCCATTCGTGAAGTCGGTCGTGTGTTTGAAGTAGATGAACAAGAAATGGAGCAAACGTTAGCTACGGGACGATTGGATCGTACACGTCCATGGCATAGCGTCGTACAACGGATTGAAGGCTTGCCAAAGCATACATCTATTCATGCGGCTGGTATTGTCATTAGTCCATGCCCGTTAACAGACATCGTCCCCCTTCAAGCCGGACAAACGACAACGTATGTGACGCAATATGCGATGGATGCACTTGAACAAATCGGATTATTAAAATTTGATTTACTTGCCCTCAAAAATTTAACGATGGTTGAACAAATGATTCATAGCGTTGAACAGCGGACAGGCCATCGTTTACGTTTTGAAAACATGCCGCTCGATGACGAACAAACGTATGCGCTTTTCAGTCAAGGGGATACTTTTGGTGTGTTTCAGCTTGAGTCAGAAGGAATGAAGCGGGTGTTGCGCGAATTACAACCGACAACGTTTGAAGATATTGTAGCAGTAAACGCTTTATTTCGACCGGGACCGATGGAACAAATTCCAACATATATTTCCCGAAAACATGGGCGTGAGCCGATCGTTTACATGCATGATGATTTGCAATCGATTTTGCAATCAACATATGGAGTCATCGTGTATCAAGAACAAATTATGAAAATTGCTGAACAAATGGCACGCTTTTCGTTAGCAGAAGCCGATTTGTTACGTCGCGCAATAAGTAAAAAAGACGTTGGACAAATGGAAAAAGAGAAACAACGTTTTATTGAAGGGTGCATGCAAAATGGGTACGCTGCCCATATGGCAAACGAATTGTATGAGCTCATCGTTCGTTTTGCTGGTTATGGATTTAACAGAAGCCATGCAGTAGCATATAGCTATATCGCATATATGCTTGCATATATCAAAGCGCATTATCCGCTCGATTTTTACGCAGTTTTATTAACAAATGTCATCGGACAAAAAGAAAAGATGATGCAATGTGTGCACGAACTTCGTAAAAAGCGAATACGTTTGCTCCCTCCTTCCATCGGACGAAGTGAAGGGCATTTTACCGTTGATGGAAACGATATTCGTTTTGGATTGTTAGCGATTAAACAAGTAAGCTCCGCCTTTGTTAAACAAATAATTCGGGAGCGTCAAAGACAACCATTTTCCGATTTTTTTGATTTCGTTTCGCGACTACGTATCGAGCCTTCACAAAGAAAGATCGTCGAAGCACTTATTTTTTCCGGATGTTTTGACGAATTTCGTGTGGAGCGTGCAACCCTTTATGCAAGTATTGACGTGGCGCTTGAGCATGCCGAGTTTCTCACCTCTGATCTCGGCGTACGACCAAAATATGTTCATGCTGAACCGTTATCGCTCAGCGATCAATTGAAATACGAAAAGCAATGGCTTAACGTCTACGTTTCCCCTCATCCGGTTGAATCATTTGCCCATTTTTATTCCATGTGGGGAGCAAAACGTATGTACGAATGGGAAATAGAGAAAGCGAATGTTGGCAAAGTAATCGCATACGTTGAGGAGGTGACGAAAAAGCGGACAAAAAAAGGGGAAGAAATGGCGTTTGTGACGATTTGTGACGATAGCGATGAATGGTATGCGATCGCATTTCCAGCAGTTTATAGCCGATTTCATTCTTTATTGCAACAAGGAAGCGTGTTGTATATGGAAGGAAAAATAGAACAGCGATCGAATGGCTGGCATCTCATTGTACAACAAGTAAGGAAGCCGGTATGTGTTTATATGAAAATTGATGAACAGCATGCGTCACCAGTTGTATTGCAACAGTTAAAAGAAGTATTAATCGCTCATCGCGGATATGCACCTGTCATTTTGTACTATGAAGCAGAACGAAAAAAAGTGCAGCTTTCTCATGAATATGCTGTGTCTCCGCACGATGAGTGCATTCATCAGCTAACGGCATTGCTGGGGGATGGGAATGTCGTTGTGAAATAAAAATGCTTTACTATTTTTCATTTTTATTATATTTTTATAGAAGTTAAGTGGTCAGACCAGTGGCCGCTTGTTAGGGAGGAAGATGTCGTGTCGTTGTTTAAAGAAGCGCTTCATATGCATGAGCGTTATCAAGGGAAGCTCGAAGTAAAAGCGAAAGTGCCGTTAAGAAATGCTTACGATTTAAGCTTAGCGTATTCTCCTGGTGTAGCAGAACCGTGCAAAGCCATTCATGCCGAACCGAGCAAAATATATGATTATACGTTAAAAGCGAACACAGTGGCGGTCGTTTCCAATGGGAGTGCAGTGTTAGGGCTTGGAAATATTGGGGCAGACGCAGCATTGCCAGTGATGGAAGGAAAGGCGGTGCTCTTTAAAAGTTTCGCTGGGGTTGATGCATTCCCTATTTGTTTAAATACATCAGATGTGGAACAAATGATTCAAACGGTCAAATTGCTTGAGCCGACATTTGGAGGCATTAACTTAGAAGATATTGCTGCTCCGCATTGTTTTACGATTGAGGAACGATTAAAGCGAGAAATGAACATTCCTGTTTTTCATGATGATCAACATGGAACAGCGATTGTAACTGTTGCTGGTTTAATGAATGCGTTAAAGTTAGTGAACAAAAAAATAGAAGATATTCAAGTGATCATTAACGGAGCGGGAGCAGCAGGAATTGCGATTATGAAGCTGCTTCGTTGTTACGGGGTTAAACATATCATCATGTGCGATTCAAAAGGGGCGATTTATGAAGGGCGCCCATACGGAATGAATGAGATCAAACATGAAATTGCCCAATGGACAAACGAGGAGAAAAAAGCAGGAACATTACAGGAAGTCATCGTTGGTGCGGATGTATTTATTGGTGTGTCTGTTGCAGGAGCATTGACAGCGAGCATGGTTGAAACGATGAATCGGGATGCAATCATTTTTGCGATGGCAAACCCGACGCCAGAAATTATGCCGGAAGAGGCATTGCAAGCAGGGGCAACAGTTGTTGGGACAGGACGTTCCGACTATCCGAATCAAGTGAATAACGTGTTGGCGTTTCCGGGTATTTTCAGAGGTGCGCTTGATGTACGCGCCAAACAAATTAATGAACAAATGAAAATGGCCGCTGTAGAAGCCATTGCGCATTTAATTACAGAAGATGAATTGCGTGCTGATTATGTTATTCCTGCTCCTCTCGATCCGCGTGTCGCTCCAGCTGTTGCTGCTGCAGTGGCGAAAGCCGCCATTGAAACAGGCGTTGCACAAGTGATTGTTGATCCAAAAGAAGTAGAAAAGCGAACACGACAATTAGCACTAATTGCAGGTGAGGGTGAACATGACTACTTCTAAAGTATACATTGAAACGTTTTGGCAAATTCATCGCATGATTGAAGAAGCAGGTCTTCAACCTGGCGATCGATTGCCATCTGAACGAGAGTTAGCCGACCGATTACGAGTCGGACGCTCTTCTGTTCGTGAAGCGTTGCGGGCGTTAGAGTTGCTTGGATTAATTGAAACGCGCCGCGGGGAAGGTACGTTTATGAAACCGTTTGGCGACCATCAGCTCATTCAACTACTTGGCTCGTTTATTTTGCAAGGAAATCGGGAAAAACGAGATTTAATAGAAACAAAAATATTCATAGAGCGCATATGCTTACAACTTGCTTGCGAGCGACTGACAGATGAAAAGCTTGAGCTTATATCACAAACGGAACATACGTACCATTCATTTTTCCGACGGATTGTAGAAGCCACCGATAACTATTTATTGTTGCGCATTTGGCTTGTGTTAAACGACTTTTTTGAGCACGTATATACGATGAATCTCCCTTCCGAGTTTTATAAACAAATGCGGATCGCACTACAAAAACGGTCTTGTGAAGAAGCGGTTGCTATTTATGAGCAATACGTGATGCAAAAAATGTCGAAAGAGAATTGACACAATGTGACAAACAAAGTTGTCTTTATTCAGTAAAGTAGAAATGGACTAAGTAGGGGAGGGAAACATGTGCTGAAAGATTTGTTCTCCAAAAAGAAGAAGTATGCGACCATTCCGTCTGAACAAGCAAAGCAAGATGTACCTGAAGGCATTATGACAAAATGTCCGAAGTGTAAAAAAATTATGTATACGAAAGAATTAGTGAAAAATTTACGCGTTTGTATATCGTGCGGCTATCATCATCCGATGTCTGCTCCTGAACGCATTGCGTGTTTGTTAGATGAAGGGACGTTTCATGAATACGATCGTCACCTTCTTTCTAAAAATCCGCTTGATTTTCCACAGTATATGGAGAAAATTGAGGAAGATCGTGAGAAAACGAAATTGAACGAAGCGGTTGTTACAGGAGAAGGAACGATAAACGGTTTTCCGGTTGTTATTGCAGTGATGGATTCCCGTTTCCGCATGGGGAGTATGGGATCGGTTGTCGGAGAAAAAATTGCACGCGCCATCGAACGAGCGATGGAAAAATCGGTACCTTTTATTATTTTTACCGCTTCAGGTGGAGCGCGGATGCAAGAAGGTGTATTAAGTTTAATGCAAATGGCGAAAACAAGCGCTGCATTAAAACTATTTAGCGAACAAGGTGGGCTCATCATTTCAGTCATGACCCATCCAACGACAGGTGGTGTATCAGCAAGCTTCGCCTCGCTTGGAGATTATAACTTTGCTGAACCGGGGGCGTTGATCGGTTTTGCGGGAAGACGAGTCATCGAACAAACGGTTCGGGAAGAGTTGCCAGATGATTTTCAAACTGCGGAATTTTTATTGAAACACGGACAATTAGATGCTGTTATTCCGCGTCATGAATTAAAAGATAAATTAACGAATGTATTAGACATTCACCAATCGCGAGGTGGAGACGAATGGCATACGAATTAGAATTTGAAAAGCCGCTTGTAGAACTGCGAAAAAAAATTAGCGAACTGAAAGAGTTTACGAAACATCGTGACGTCGATTTTTCAGATGAAATCAATAAGTTAGAAGCGCGACTTGAAAAGCTTGAAAATGATATTTATGCTAATTTAAGCCCGTGGGATCGTGTGCAAATTGCCCGACATCCAAATCGTCCGACAACGCTCGATTATATCGATCGGTTGTTTACGAACTTTTTTGAATGTCACGGTGATCGTTGTTTTGGCGACGATGAAGCGATTGTCGGAGGAATTGCGAAATATCACGGATTGCCTGTGACAGTCATCGGACATCAACGCGGAAAAGATACGAAAGAAAATATTCGCCGTAATTTTGGCATGCCGCATCCAGAAGGGTATCGAAAGGCACTTCGTCTAATGAAACAAGCCGAAAAATTTGGGCGTCCGATTATTTGTTTTATTGATACGAAAGGGGCGTATCCAGGAAAAGCTGCCGAAGAGCGCGGACAAAGTGAAGCGATCGCACGAAATTTGTTTGAAATGGCGGGATTGACTGTCCCTGTCGTATGCATTGTGATCGGTGAAGGTGGAAGCGGCGGTGCGCTTGCGCTTGGTGTCGGAAACTATGTTCATATGCTTGAAAATTCAACGTATTCCGTTATTTCGCCAGAAGGGGCAGCGGCTATTTTATGGAAAGATGCGTCACTCGCGAAAAAAGCTGCCGAAACGATGAAAATTACAGCGAAAGATTTAAAGCAGCTTGGCGTCATTGATGAAATGATTCCAGAAGTGCGCGGCGGTGCGCATCGAAATGTTGATGAACAGGCGAAATATATTGATGACGTTCTTCAACGCTCGTTGCGTGAATTGCTTCCGTTAAACGCTGAACAGTTAATTGCACAACGATATGAAAAATATAAAAAGATTGGCGATTTTATCGAGTCACAACAGCACGTGTCCGTTACGTAAAAAAGGTCATCCATTTCGATGGCCTTTTTTATTACATGAAAAGGGCGACTTTGGGTAAACTTTTTGTAGCGTGAAAAAATCAACGTTTTGTGAAACATTTCATTATGTATTGTGTTCCATATACCTTCATGTTATCTTAAAGTAAGAGGTCATACTTCTTATTTTATTTTTTTAAAGAGGTGAAGAGTGATGAAAAGAATTGGTGTGCTTACGAGCGGTGGCGATTCACCAGGAATGAATGCGGCCATTCGCGCAGTTGTTCGAAAAGCAATTTACCATGGATTAGAAGTGTACGGCATTTACCACGGATATGCGGGATTAATTGCCGGAAACATTAAAAAGCTTGAAATCGGGGATGTCGGCGATATTATTCATCGTGGTGGAACGATGTTATATACTGCCCGCTGCCCAGAATTTAAAACGTTAGAAGGACAGTTAAAAGGAATTGAGCAATTGAAAAAGCATGGCATTGAAGGGCTCGTTGTCATCGGTGGTGACGGTTCGTATCAAGGGGCGAAAAAATTAACAGAACACGGCTATCCTTGCGTCGGCGTGCCAGGAACGATTGATAACGACATTCCAGGAACAGATTTCACGATCGGTTTTGATACAGCATTGAATACGGTTATTGATGCAATTGACAAAATTCGTGATACAGCGACATCTCATGAGCGTACATACGTCATTGAAGTCATGGGGCGTCATGCTGGTGACATTGCGCTTTGGGCCGGTCTTGCTGGCGGAGCAGAAAGCATTTTAATTCCAGAAGCGGATTATGATATGAATGAAATTGTTGCACGTCTCAAACGTGGACATGAACGCGGCAAAAAACATAGTATTATTGTTGTTGCGGAAGGCGTCGGTAGCGGTGTGGAATTCGGTAAACGAATTGAAGCAGCAACAGGCTTTGAAACGCGTGTAACCGTATTAGGTCACGTCCAACGTGGTGGTTCACCGACAGCGTTTGACCGTGTGCTTGCAAGTCGTTTAGGTGCTCGTGCCGTAGAATTGTTGCTTGAAGGAAAAGGCGGACGTTGCGTCGGCATTCAAAACAATCAACTTGTTGATCATGACATCATTGAAGCGTTAGCACAAAAACATACAGTTGACCAAAAAATGTATCAGTTGTCCAAAGAGCTTTCAATTTAATGTATATTTATGGTATCGTTTCCATATGCAATTTGTAGGAGGGTGTTTATGCGCAAAACGAAAATTGTTTGTACGATCGGTCCAGCGAGTGAAAGTGTAGAAAAGCTTGTGCAACTTATTGAAGCAGGAATGAACGTCGCTCGTCTTAACTTCTCGCACGGAAGTCATGAAGAACATGCAGCGCGCATTCGCAACATTCGTGAAGCGTCAAAAATAACTGGAAAAACGGTAGCGATTTTATTAGACACGAAAGGTCCAGAAATTCGTACGCATAACATGGAAAATGGGGCGATTGAGTTAAAGGCAGGCTCTGAAGTGACGATTTCCATGAAAGAAGTGCTCGGTACGCCAGAAAAATTTTCGATTACTTATGAAGGGTTAATTGATGACGTTCACGTTGGCTCAACTATTTTATTAGATGATGGATTAATCGGATTAGAAGTGTTAGCGATCGATAAAGAGGCAAAAGAAATTCGGACGAAAGTGTTAAACGGTGGCGTACTGAAAAATAAAAAAGGTGTGAACGTCCCGGGCGTAAAAGTGAAGTTGCCGGGTATTACTGAAAAAGACGCAGAAGATATTCGTTTCGGTATTGAACAAGGCATTGATTTCATCGCCGCATCGTTCGTTCGCCGCGCTTCTGACGTGCTTGAAATTCGTGAATTGCTCGAAGAACATCACGCGTTGCACATTCAAATTATCCCGAAAATTGAAAACCAAGAAGGCGTAGACAATATTGACGAAATTTTAGAAGTCGCAGACGGCTTAATGGTTGCCCGCGGAGATTTAGGCGTTGAAATTCCAGCAGAAGAAGTGCCGCTTGTGCAAAAAGAATTAATTAAAAAATGTAATGCGCTCGGAAAACCGGTTATTACAGCGACACAAATGCTTGATTCGATGCAACGCAACCCACGCCCTACTCGTGCGGAGGCAAGCGACGTCGCGAATGCCATTTTTGATGGAACAGATGCGATTATGCTGTCAGGTGAAACAGCAGCAGGTGCTTATCCAGTAGAAGCGGTACAGACGATGCATCGCATTGCTTTGCGCACAGAACAAGCGTTACAATACCGCGACTTATTATCGAAGCGAAGCAAACAAAGCGGCACAACGATTACAGATGCCATTGGACAATCGGTTGCTCACACCGCATTAAACTTAGATGTCGCAGCAATTGTTACGCCGACAGTCAGCGGCCATACAGCCCGCATGATTTCGAAATACCGTCCAAAAGCGCCAATTATCGCTGTTACATCGAATGAAGGTGTTTCGCGTAAATTAGCGCTCGTTTGGGGTGTTTACCCACGCGTTGCTCAACATGCTACGTCAACAGATGAAATGCTTGATATTGCAGTTGAAGCAGCTCTTGATACACGTATTGTGAAACATGGTGATCTCGTCGTCATTACGGCAGGTGTTCCGGTTGGAGAAACAGGATCGACAAACTTAATGAAAGTGCATATGATTGGCGATATGATTGCCAAAGGCCAAGGTATTGGTCGCAAATCAGCATTTGGAAAAGTTGTTGTAGCGAAAACAGCAGAAGAAGCAGTTGAAAAAATGATTGAAGGCGGCATTTTAGTTGCTCCTGCAACAGATGCGGATATGATGAAAGCGTTAGAAAAAGCTGCTGCGATCATTACAGAAGAAGGCGGCTTAACGAGCCATGCAGCTGTGGTCGGCTTAAGCTTAGGCATCCCGGTCATCGTCGGTGTAAACAATGCGACAACCATTTTAAAAGACGGACAAGATATTACAGTAGACGCAAGTTTCGGTGCCATTTATCGTGGTCACGCAAGCGTGCTATAATAAGAAGGGGACAACCCCTTCTTTTCTCATTTTGGAGGGATATGTATGCGTAATATCTTTTTTCTTCTTTTTATCGTTATCCCAGCGTTAGAAATTGTCGTTCTTGTTTTATCTGGAAAGGCAATCGGGGTATGGCCAACATTTGCTTTCATCGTGGCGACAGGCATTATCGGTGCATTTTTAGCGAAAAAGCAAGGATTGCACACGCTTCAGCGCGCGAAGTACGAATGGATGAATGGACGTATCCCAAGCGATGCGCTATTAGATGGGATTTGCATTTTAGTTGGCGGGACGTTATTGTTAACGCCAGGATTTATTACTGATACAGCAGGTTTTATTTTGCTTCTCCCATTTGCGCGCGAAAAAATGAAACCGTGGCTCGTCCGTTTGTTTAAGTGGATGTTTTATACGAAAACTTGGATATACATTCGAAAATAAAAAGCATAAGCTCGTCGCTTATGCTTCTTTTTTTCCAACAATGAAATGCCAAATGTCTTGAAATACGCCAGCATGATGTAGCGTGCGTCCAATGACAAGCAATACCGGTCCAACGATTAATCCGAGAAACCCGATCAATTTGAAACCAACGAATAAAGCAATTAATGTAGCTAATGGATCGAGCCCGATATTAGAAGAAAGAAGTTTCGGTTCCATCACTTGTCGCTGTACGAGAACAACGATATATAGCACGCCAAGACCGATGGCAAAATGAGTATCCCCGCTTATTGCTGTGTAAACAATCCATGGAACGAATACTAAACCTGTTCCTAAATACGGCAAAATATCTACTATGCCAATAATAAGCGCGATAGTGATCGCGTATTCTACTCGCAACACAAGCAATCCGACTAATACAATGAGCGTTGTAATGGAAATGAGTGTGGCTTGCGCTTTAAGGAAGCCAAATAGCGCCTTTTTTAGTTCAGTAAACACTTTTGTGCTGCTCGTTTGTACTTTGTTCGGTAACAGTTTTTGGAACAACGATTTTAGACGATACCAATCTTTGCTTATAAAAAATGTAGCGAGCAATGAAAAAATAAAGATTGTCGCAAAATTAGGCAACCATCCGATAATCGAAGGGATATTTTGTAATATATTTTGGATAAATTGTCCAACTGTTGTAGCAATTCTCGTCCCAACCGACTGAATGTTTGCCATAATCGTATCTTGTTGAGATGTATCTAAATTTTTAAAGAGCGTAGCTAGCTGGTTGTATAGTGGAATAATTTGGCTGGCGACAAACTGTTCCATGTAAACAACAAGCTTTTGAAAATGACTTGGAACGACTGTTGCTAAATATTGTGTGCCCGTCACAATTTCTGCGACAAGAAGAGTGACAAGCCCTGCAACGAGTGCAAGTAAAAAAATTAAAACAATGATGACCGCTAGCGCCCTCGGCATTTTCGCTTTTTTCTCTAATACATCCACAACTGGATTAATGAAAAAGGCAATCGCTAACGCAATTAAAAACGGATACGTTAACGTTGATACATAATATAAACTCGCTAACCCAGCAATGATGACAAAGATGACAAATAAAAAGCGAAGGGAGCGATATACATATTGATTTGGCACGTTTTCACCTCCCGTCTTTTGTCATTTATGACTATTATAATATACAATGCAAAAGAAGAAAAAGTTTCAAAGAAGAAGGTGATATTTGATGCAACCGTTTATTTTTTTATTTATTCTTCTTGTCATTGGCATGATGGCAAAAAATCATTCTCTTGTTGTCGCAGTGCTTTTTTTACTCGTTGTGAAAAGCATCGGACTAAGTTCAAAAGTATTCCCTTACTTACAACAAAAAGGAATCAATCTTGGGGTGACTATCATTACGATTGCTGTATTAGTTCCGATTGCCTCTGGAAAAATAGGTTTTAAAGAGCTAGCAGAGTCCGTTCGATCGGTTTACGCGTGGATTGCAATGTTATCAGGTATTGCGGTCGCTTTATTAGCAAAAGGAGGCGTCACGCTGCTTGCAAAAGATCCGCATATGACGACTGCGCTTGTCATTGGGACGATTTTAGCTGTATCTTTATTCAAAGGCGTTGCGGTTGGGCCGTTAATTGGTGCGGGTATTGCGTATATGCTCATGAAAATGGTCGATGTATTTTCGTGATTTATTACTTTTTTATAATAATATTTTTGAATTATGATTTCTTTTAGTTCACAAAAGTCTGATAATTGTTTATAATGGTATTGGAGCATGTACGAAACTATCGTATATATTCCCCTGCTCGCTTCGTTAAGCGGACAGGTGAATATATAACAAAATGTAAGCATTTTCTTTGCATTTTTATTCAGCTGTTTTGAGCAATCGCTCGACGACGCGTTTCAACATGGGAAAAGGGGAATAAAAGAGAAAAGGAGAGATGTAAGATGACAGTAACTCGCGGTCTCGAAGGGGTTGTCGCAACCACTTCCACAATTAGTTCGATCATCGATGATACGCTCACGTACGTTGGGTATAATATCGATGATTTAGCAGAACATGCTACGTTTGAAGAGGTTGTTTATTTGCTTTGGCACCGCAAATTGCCAAACAAAGAAGAGCTAGAAACGTTAACGAAACAGTTGGCAGAAAATGCCGATATTCCGCAACAAATCATTGATCACTTTAAAATGTATCCGCTTGACAAAGTTCATCCAATGGCAGCGCTTCGCACAGCGATTTCGTTCCTTGGATTGTACGATGAAGAAGCGGAAGCGATGAATCCGGAAGCGAACTATCGCAAAGCGATTCGTTTACAGGCGAAAGTATCAACAATTGTTGCTGCGTTTTCCCGCATTCGCAAAGGATTAGAGCCTGTACCACCGCGCAAAGATTTAAGTTTTGCGGCAAACTTTTTATACATGTTAACAGGTAAAGAGCCGGATCCAATCGCTGAAGAAGCGTTTAATAAAGCGCTTGTGCTTCATGCGGACCATGAATTGAACGCTTCAACGTTTACGGCGCGCGTCTGTGTTGCTACTTTATCAGATGTATACTCTGGCATTACTGCAGCGATTGGAGCATTAAAAGGACCTCTTCATGGCGGAGCAAACGAAGCGGTCATGAAAATGTTGACGGAAATCGGTACGCTTGAAAATGTAGAAACGTACATTCACAACAAATTAAACAACAAAGAAAAAATTATGGGCTTCGGTCATCGCGTTTATCGTCACGGAGACCCACGCGCAAAACATTTAAAGAAAATGTCTGAAAAATTGACGAAGTTAACAGGTGAACCACATTGGTATGACATGTCGGTGAAAATTGAGGAGATTGTTACATCGACAAAAGGGTTACCACCAAATGTTGATTTCTACTCAGCTTCTGTTTACCATAGTTTAGGAATTGATCACGATTTATTTACACCAATTTTTGCAATTAGCCGTATGTCTGGATGGCTTGCACACATTTTAGAGCAGTACGAAAACAACCGTCTCATTCGCCCGCGTGCAGAATACACAGGACCGATGAGACAAGTGTACGTACCGCTTGAAGAACGCGTATAACGATTGTTTAGAAAAGGTGAGAAGTTCGCCTCTCACCTTTTTACACTACACGATTTGGAGGTATGATGATGCAAGGAGAAAAAATTACAGTTACAAATGGAGTATTAAACGTTCCAAATTATCCAATTATCCCATTTATTGAAGGGGATGGGACAGGTCCAGATATTTGGGCAGCCGCTTCTCGCGTATTGGAAGCAGCTGTTGAAAAAGCGTATAAAGGTGAACGGAAAATCGTTTGGAAAGAAGTGCTTGCTGGTGAAAAAGCGTTTAAGTTGACAGGTGAATGGTTGCCACAAGAAACACTTGATACGATTCGTGAATACATAATTGCGATTAAAGGTCCGTTAACAACGCCGGTCGGTGGTGGCATTCGTTCATTAAACGTTGCGCTTCGCCAAGAGCTCGATTTATTTGTATGCTTACGCCCGGTTCGCTATTTTAAAGGAGTTCCTTCTCCAGTTAAGCGTCCTGAAGATACAGACATGGTTATTTTCCGTGAAAATACGGAAGATATTTATGCTGGAATCGAATATGCGAAAGGAACGCCAGAAGTAAAAAAAGTGATCGATTTCTTACAAAATGAGATGGGCGTACGCAAAATCCGCTTCCCTGAAACGTCAGGAATCGGCATTAAGCCAATTTCAGAAGAAGGAACGAAACGATTAGTGCGGGCAGCCATTAAATATGCGATTGAACACGGCCGCAAATCGGTGACGCTCGTTCATAAAGGAAACATTATGAAATATACAGAAGGTGCGTTTAAAAACTGGGGTTACGAATTAGCTGAGCAAGAATTTGGCGATCAAGTGTTTACATGGGCAGAATATGATCGCATCGTTGAAACGGATGGAAAAGAAGCTGCAAACAAAGCGCAGGCGGAAGCAGAAGCAGCAGGAAAAATTATCATCAAAGATGCGATTGCAGATATTTTCTTACAACAAATTTTAACTCGTCCACGCGAGTTTGATGTCGTTGCAACGATGAACTTAAACGGCGACTACATTTCTGATGCGCTTGCAGCACAAGTAGGCGGCATCGGTATCGCTCCAGGTGCAAACATTAACTATGAAACAGGTCATGCAATTTTTGAAGCAACGCATGGCACAGCACCAAAATATGCAGGATTAGATAAAGTGAACCCGTCGTCTGTCATTTTATCTGGTGTAATGATGTTTGAACATCTCGGTTGGAACGAGGCAGCGAAACTCATTATTGACTCTATGGAAAAAACAATTGCATCTAAAGTGGTCACATATGATTTTGCGCGCTTAATGGAAGGTGCAACAGAAGTGAAATGCTCTGAATTTTCGGATGCTCTCATTCGAAATATGGGCGAATAAACGAAAAAGGGGATGGAAGAACGTGGGTATGAAACGTAAAAAAATCTCAATTATCGGTGCTGGATTTACGGGAGCGACAACAGCGTTTATTTTAGCGCAAAAAGAGCTAGGGGATATCGTTCTTGTCGACATTCCACAATTGGAAAATCCGACAAAAGGAAAGGCGCTCGATATGCTTGAGTCAAGCCCAGTTCTTGGTTTTGACGCCAACATTATTGGTACGTCAGATTATGCGGATACGGCTGATTCGGATATCGTTGTCATCACTGCGGGGATTGCACGCAAACCAGGGATGAGTCGTGACGACTTAGTAACGACAAATCAAAACATTATGAAAGCTGTAACGAAAGAAGTCGTTAAATACTCACCGAACTGCTTTATTATCGTCTTAACAAACCCAGTAGATGCGATGACATATACAGTATTTAAAGAATCGGGCTTTCCGAAAAACCGCGTCATCGGCCAATCTGGTGTATTAGATACCGCGCGTTTCCGGACATTTGTTGCACAAGAATTAAACTTATCTGTTAAAGACATTACAGGATTTGTTTTAGGCGGTCATGGAGATGATATGGTACCGCTTGTGCGTTACTCATATGCAGGGGGCATTCCGCTTGAAACGTTAATCCCAAAAGAGCGTTTAGACGCCATTGTTGAACGTACGCGTAAAGGTGGCGGTGAAATCGTCAACTTGCTAGGCAACGGTAGCGCTTATTATGCGCCAGCTGCGTCCCTTGCTGAGATGGTTGAAGCGATCGTAAAAGACCAGCGCCGAGTTCTTCCAGCCATCGCTTATTTAGAAGGCGAATACGGATATGAAGGCATTTATTTAGGTGTGCCAACGATTTTAGGTGGCAACGGAATCGAAAAAGTGATCGAATTACAGTTAACAGACGAAGAAAAAGAAGCATTAGCGAAATCTGTTGAATCGGTGAAAAACGTGATGAAAGTGTTACAATGATAAAAAATTCGGGGGATCTTTCCCCGAATTTTTGTATATGGTCAAACAAAGGGGAGATGACGATGTTAGGGAAAAAGCGTAAAATTGGACGTTTAATTTCGGACATTTCGGTCGGGGAGAAGCTCGTATTAACGGAAGCGATTGAAGATAAAGATTTATTGTTATATTTAGGGCTGACAAACGATGCGAACCCGCTTTATATTCAACATGATTATGCATCCCAAACACCGTTGAAACGTCCAATCGTACCAGCGATTATGTTAACAGGGATGATTACATCAGCTATTTCGAAATATTTACCAGGTCCAGGAAGCCATATCGTTTCCCAAACGATTGAATTTAAACGACCGGTATATCATTATGAGCACGTTGAGTTTTTATTTGAAGTAACGCATGTCGATGAAGAAAACAATGAAATTCATATTTCCGTTCGAGCGGTTCGAGATGGGGAAGAAATATTAGTTGGAGCGTTGCGTGTCGTTCCGCCATATCCGTTTATTGAAGAAAAAGCATTAGATAACTTTTAAAAGGGGCATCGCCTCTTTTTTTATTTTTATCTTTCAAAATAACTCGTTATAATAAAAATGTAACAAATTTACGTTGGTGGAGGATGGCTATGTCGAAACGTGTGTTAGTTGTCGATGATGAGCATTCGATCGTCACTCTATTAGAGTACAATTTAAAACAAGCTGGATTTACCGTATTGACGGCTTATGATGGGGAAGAAGGGCTTCATAAAGCATTGGAAGAACGACCTGATTTTATCATTCTCGATTTAATGTTACCAAAATTAGATGGCATCGAAGTATGTAAGCAATTGCGTCAACAAAAAGTGATGACCCCTATTTTAATGTTGACGGCAAAAGACGATGAGTTTGATAAAGTGCTTGGTCTTGAATTAGGTGCTGATGACTATATGACGAAGCCGTTTAGCCCACGCGAAGTTGTCGCACGTGTCAAGGCGATTTTGCGCCGAACGACTATTCATGAAAATGAAGAAAAACAAGAAAATGGTGACGATTCGCTCATTGTCGGGCAACTAAAAATTTTCCCAGATCGTTATGAGGCGTATTTTGCAGAACAAAGATTAGAATTAACTCCAAAAGAATTTGAGCTATTAGCATATTTAGCGAAATATAAAGGGCGTGTATTGACGCGCGATCAGTTACTTAGCGCCGTATGGAATTATGATTTTGCTGGAGATACGCGCATTGTTGATGTGCATATTAGCCATTTGCGTGAAAAAATCGAACAAGATACGCGAAAACCCGTATACATTAAAACAATACGCGGATTAGGGTATAAGCTAGAGGAGCCGAAAGTGGATGAATAAATTTCGCTCTCGGCTATTGCTCGGGCTCGTTTCGGTCATTTTATCTGTTTTATTTGGTCTTGGGGTGTTATTAGGTCAATTATTTCAAAAATTTTATGCGGATACCGTCCATGAACGGATGGAGAAGGAGGCCAAGCTTTTAGCTTTATATATAGAGAATAAATCGTTCCAATCCTCGTCGTTTGAGCAAAAATTGCGTGCCATTAGCGACATGCTGTCCGCTCGCATCACGATTGTTGACCGAGATGGACAGCTTATGTTTGATACAAACAATTACGTATCCATCGATGAAAAGCGTCATAAAAAATTGATTCAAACGTTATTAAAACAAGAAGATCGTTCCGTTATTTTTGAAGAAGAACAAGATTTATATTATTATGCCGTCCCATTTTGGCAGCGGGATGAGCAACTTGGGCATATTGTTCTCAGTTTGCCGATGGATGCGATCGAGCGGGTAAATGAACAAATTTGGATTTTGCTTACATTCAGCTTAAGTATTGCATTTTTCATTATTCTTTTATTAGGTATTAAAATTACAAATCAATATACAAAACCGATTGAGGCCGCAACAAAAGTGGCGATGGAACTTGCACGCGGCAATTATAAAGCGCGAACGTACGAAAGTCGAGAAGATGAAACGGGGATGCTTAGCCAGTCGCTTAATATTTTAGCGCGCAATTTACAAGAGATGGTGCGCATGCAAGAAATGCAGCAAGATCGCTTGCGAGCATTAATTGAAAATATGGGGAGCGGCTTAATTTTAATTGATCAACGTGGTTACATTTCGCTCATGAACCGCGCGTATAAGGAAATGTTTCATATTGATCCGTCCGACTACGTTCATCGTTTATATTATGAGGCGTTTCCGCATAAGGAAGTTATTTCGCTTGTCGAAGAAATATTTATGACCGAAGTAAACGTACGGAAACAATTGCTTCTTCCTGTCGGTATTGAGCGAAAACATTTTGAAGTATACGGAACACCGATTATCGGAACGAACGATGAATGGAAAGGAATTATCGTTGTGTTCCACGATATTACTGAGCTAAAAAAGCTTGAGCAAATGCGAAAAGATTTTGTAGCGAACGTTTCGCACGAACTAAAAACGCCGATTACATCGATTAAAGGTTTTGCGGAAACGTTATTAGATGGGGCAATGCATGATGCTCAAACACTTGAATATTTTTTAACGATTATTTTAAAAGAAAGCGAACGATTGCAACATTTGATTCAAGATTTGCTTGATTTATCAAAAATTGAACAACAAGGATTTACATTAAATATATCGGTTGTTGACTTGTACGACGTATTAAAAGAAGTCATTGTCATGCTTGAAGGGAAAGCGAACGATAAACAAATTGCATTATCATGCACATCGAATGCCCCGATTTGTTATATGTATGGAGATTTACATCGTTTAAAGCAAATTTTTATTAATTTAATTAATAACGCCATCGCTTATACGCCAGCAGGTGGACGCGTCACCGTTTCCATCGAAAAAGACGATAAACAATTGCATGTTCATGTCAGCGACACAGGGATTGGCATTGAACAAAAAGAAATTCCGCGCATTTTTGAACGTTTTTATCGTGTAGACAAAGCACGAAGTCGCAATTCAGGAGGGACAGGCCTTGGTTTAGCGATTGTAAAACATTTAGTGGAGGCACATCACGGAACGATTTCTGTAAAAAGTGAAGTAGGTGTAGGAACGACATTTACTGTTCATTTTCGCGTTGATGCTTGTTTAGATGAATGATTTTTTAACGATATATTTACAAACGATTTACCATATATTAAAAAAATATTGGTAAGATAACAGATGAAAACCCCTTCATCCAAGAAGCCGATTGTCTTGGAATAGGCGAGGACAACGAATGTTCTCGTCTTTTTTCTTTTTTAGCGGGTATCGTGGTAAAATAAGCGTAAGTGAATAAAGAGGAGGTTTTCGGTTTGGCAAATAAATTAGTATTGATCGACGGCAATAGCATCGCTTACCGCGCTTTTTTTGCTCTGCCGCTCTTACATAACGATAAAGGGATTCATACAAATGCGATTTACGGTTTTACGATGATGTTAATGAAGCTCATTGAAGAAGAAAAACCGACGCATATGCTCGTTGCGTTTGACGCAGGGAAAACGACATTTCGTCATGAAGTGTATACAGAATATAAAGGTGGGAGACAAAAGACGCCACCAGAACTATCAGAACAGTTTCCATTTTTACGTGAGTTGCTTGATGCATATAACATCCGCACATATGAACTTGAAAATTACGAAGCGGATGATATTATTGGGACGCTTGCGACAAAAGCGGAAAAAGAAGGATTTCACGTTGTGATTATTTCAGGAGATCGGGATTTAACTCAATTAGCGTCTGACCGTATTCATGTGCATGTGACGAAAAAAGGAATAACAGATATGGAACGATATACGCCAGAGCATGTGCTTGAAAAGTACGGATTAACGCCCGCACAAATTGTTGATTTAAAAGGGTTAATGGGGGATGCATCAGATAATATCCCGGGTGTTCCGGGAGTCGGAGAAAAGACAGCGTTAAAGTTGTTAAAGGAGTACGGAACAGTTGAACACGTACTAGCATCACTTGAACATATTTCAGGAAAAAAACTAAAAGAGAATTTACAAACGTATCGTGAACAAGCGCTACTAAGTAAGCAGTTAGCGACCATTCATCGCGACGTTCCGCTCACACTATCGCTCGATGAATTAGCATGGCAGTCATATGATGTCGAACGACTGGCAGCATTGTTTCAAGAGCTAGGTTTTACGTCGCTCATGGATAAAATTGGACATTCTTCACATGAACAACGATCGTTAACGAACATCTCTTTCGTAACGGTACAAACGATTGACGAGCACATGTTGACGGAAGATAGCGCCCTTGTTGTCGAAGTGCTTGATGAAAATTATCATCAAGCACCGATTCTCGGATTTGCACTTGTGAATGAGCGAGGACATTTTTTTATCCCGACAGACGTTGCTTTTGCATCTTCTGTATTTCGAGCATGGCTTGAGAATGAGCAATGTAAAAAAAGTGTGTTTGACGCGAAACGAGCAATTGTTGCGCTAAAGTGGCACGGCATTGAATTAAAAGGAATCGATTTTGATTTATTATTAGCGGCATACTTGCTCAATCCGACAGATGCAAACGGGGATATCGCAGCTGTTGCAAAAACGAAGCAATATACAGACGTACAAAGCGATGAAGAGGTGTACGGAAAAGGGGCAAAACAGACGGTTCCGCCGACAAATGTATTAGCTGAACATCTCGTACGAAAGGCAAAAGCGATTGCTTCTCTAAAAGAAACATATATTCATGAACTAAAACAAAATGAACAATTTGAATTGCTTATTCACTTAGAGTTACCACTTACGTTCATTTTGGCGCAAATGGAGTTTTACGGTGTAAAGGTGGATGTGAATTGCTTACAAAACATGGGGAGAGAGTTCACCGCTCAGCTCCAACAAATTGAGCAACGCATTTATGAATTAGCAGGAACAACGTTTAACATTAATTCCCCAAAACAACTTGGAACGATTTTGTTTGAGAAATTACAGTTGCCGATTGTGAAAAAAACGAAAACAGGTTATTCCACATCGGCGGATGTTTTAGAAAAATTAGCGCCATACCATGAAATCATTGAGCAAATTTTACATTATCGTCAACTCGGAAAATTACAATCGACGTATGTAGAAGGATTAATGAAAGTAGTGCGCCAAGATACAGGAAAAGTGCATACCATTTTCCAACAAGCATTGACGCAAACAGGGCGCTTAAGTTCAACGGAGCCTAATTTACAAAACATTCCGATTCGCATTGAAGAAGGAAGAAAAATTCGTCAAGCGTTCGTCCCATCTTTTGATGACTGGGTCATTTTTGCGGCTGACTATTCGCAAATTGAGTTGCGCGTGTTAGCCCATATTGCCAATGACGAAAATTTAATTGCCGCATTTCATCATGATCTCGACATTCATACGAAAACGGCGATGGACATTTTTCATGTAAAGGAAGAAGAAGTGACCGCACATATGCGCCGGCAAGCGAAGGCGGTCAATTTTGGTATCGTTTACGGAATTAGCGACTACGGATTGTCGCAAAACTTAGGCATTACACGCAAAGAAGCAGCGGAATTTATTGAGCGATATTTTCAAAGCTATCCAGGTGTCAAACGATATATGGAAGAAATTGTACAAGATGCAAAACAAAAAGGATATGTCACGACGTTGCTCCACCGTCGTCGCTATTTACCGGATATTACAAGCAGCAACTTTAATATGCGTAGCTTTGCTGAGCGAACAGCGATGAACACACCAATTCAAGGAAGCGCTGCCGATATTATTAAAAAAGCGATGATTGATTTAGCGACACGTTTACATGAAGAACGGTTACAAGCGCGTCTATTATTGCAAGTACATGACGAACTGATTTTAGAGGCCCCAAAAGAGGAAATTGATTTGTTGAAAAAAATTGTCCCAGATGTGATGGAAAATGCAGTGTCATTACGTGTTCCATTAAAGGTCGATTACCACTTTGGACCGACGTGGTATGATGCGAAGTAAGGAAAGGATGAACAAACATGCCAGAACTCCCTGAAGTGGAAACGGTGCGGCGCACGCTTCTTCCGCTTGTTGTTGGCAAAACGATTGAACGTGTAAAAGTACATTGGGAAAAGATCGTCCAACATCCTGACGTAGAAACATTTTGCGATCGATTAAAAGGACAGACGATTTACGATATTGAGCGACGGGGGAAATTTTTAATTTTTCAATTGGACGATGTTGTTCTAGTTTCCCATTTACGTATGGAAGGACGCTACATATACGAAAAAGAAAATGCCCCATTCGATCGCCATACGCACATCTTTTTTACATTTACAGATCGTACCGAACTTCGTTATCGCGATGTGCGTAAATTTGGAACGATGCATTTGTTCAATAAAGGGGAAAACGTTCCACCTTTATCAAACATCGGCATCGAGCCGCTTGACGAACAGTTTACTGTTTTATGGCTTACCGATCAGCTTCAACGAACAAAGCGAACAATAAAAGCGGTATTGCTTGATCAAACGATCGTTGCAGGGTTAGGAAATATTTATGTTGACGAAGTGTTATTTCGTTCGTCCATTCATCCAGAACGTATCGCAACTACGTTAACGGAGCAAGAAATAGAAGCGTTACATGAAGCAATCGTTGAAACGATACGGGAAGCGATTGAAAAAGGGGGAAGTACGGTTCGAACGTACGTCAATACGCAAGGGAAAATCGGAACATTTCAAACGCAATTGTACGTATATGGGCGTGTAAATAAGCCGTGTCGGCGATGCGGGGAGCCCATTGTCAAAACAACGGTCGCAAATCGCGGTACGCATTATTGTAAACATTGTCAAACATAGTGTAAGAACATTGCCTAGGCCTCTTCCATATACTATGGTAGTTTTTCAAAGGAAGGGGCAGGCGCTTATGATCACATGGTCTTTATTTTTACTTGCTTTAGCTGTTAGCATCGACGGTTTGACTGTCGGGATTACGTACGGTATGCGGAATGTACATATTCCGCTTCGGTCATTGCTCATTATTTCGCTTTTTTCGTGCCTGACTTTTTTAGTGGCGATGGGCATTGGGCGCATCATGTATGTGTTTTTTTCACCTGCTGTTGCGAACGCAATGGGTGGAAGTATATTGATCGTATTAGGGTTATGGATGATCATTCAATTTATCCTTAAACGAGACGACAATGAAGAAAAGTTTCTCATGAATGTAGAAATTCGTCCGCTCGGTATTGTTATTCAAATTTTACGCAAGCCAACGATGGCTGATTTTGACCGGTCAGGTACGATTACAGGAATGGAAGCCGTATTTTTAGGTGTTGCTTTGTCTCTTGATGCGTTTGGGGCAGGAGTGAGCGCAGCGCTTTTAAATTATTCTGTAACGTTTACGACATTTCTCATTTGTTTGCTTAGCTTTAGCTTCTTATTTAGCGGTTTAAAAATTGGTAAGTCGTTTAGGAAGTATGACTGGCTACAAAAATATTCGTTTTTACCTGGAATTATGCTCATTGTGCTTGGTATTTTTAAAATGAGATAGGGGGGATAGTAAGTGTTAACGATCGGTTTAACAGGGGGGATTGCGAGCGGAAAAAGCACGGTCGCGGCGATGTTTCGCGACTTACATATTCCTGTTATTGATGCAGATGAAATCGCTCATCGTGTCACAGCAATCAATGGTGAAGCGTATAAACCTATTGTTGAAGCGTTCGGCCGCGACATTTTGGATGCAAACGGAGCGATTGATCGCCGCAAACTCGGTACGATCGTGTTTGATGATGAACAAAAGCGAAAACAGTTAAATGCCATCGTTCATCCGCTTGTGCGCAAACATATGCTACAACAAAAAGAACAATATGCGAAACAAAAGGAAAAGGCAGTTGTTCTCGATATTCCTCTTTTATTTGAAAGTAAATTAGAGCATCTGGTTGATCGCATTCTCGTTGTATATGTCGATGAACAAACTCAGCTTCATCGTCTTTGTGAGCGCAATGGCTTTTCGGTTGAAGAAGCACGGGCTCGCATGAAGGCACAAATGCCGCTTGAAGAAAAAAGAAAGAAAGCCGATGCAGTGATCGATAATAACGGAACGATAGAAGAAACGAAACGACAATTACATGCATGTTTAGTACGTTGGGGTGTTCTTGGAAAATAGGACGCCCTTTTTTTATTTTTTTATAGCATAAACAAACTAAAAGTGTTATACTATTTTTGTAGATAACGAACAAATAGTATAACATATATATTGAAAGGAGCTATATAATGAAAGCGAGAGTAGCGATTAACGGATTCGGACGCATTGGACGGATGGTGTTCCGAAAAGCGATAATTGAACAAGATTTTGATATTGTAGCGATTAATGCGAGCTATCCGCCTGAAACGTTAGCTCATTTAATAAAATATGATTCAAACCATGGCAAATTTGAAGGGGAAGTCATTCCGGTTGAAGATGGACTTATTGTGAATGGGAAAAAAGTACAGTTGCTCAATTCCCGCGATCCACGCCTACTGCCATGGGGAGAGCTTCAAATCGATATTGTCATTGAGGCGACAGGAAAGTTTAATGCAAAAGAGAAAGCAATGATGCACATCGAAGCAGGGGCGAAACGCGTCATTTTAACAGCGCCAGGAAAAGATGAAGATGTAACAATTGTCATCGGTGTAAATGAACATATGCTTTCTCCAGAACATATCATTATTTCAAATGCTTCATGCACAACAAATTGTTTAGCTCCGGTTGTAAAAGTGCTTGATGAAGCATTCGGCATTGAAAATGGGTTGATGACAACTGTGCATGCATATACAAACGATCAAAAAAATATTGATAATCCGCATAAAGATTTACGCCGTGCCCGTTCGTGTGCACAATCGATCATTCCAACAACGACAGGTGCAGCGAAAGCGTTGGCGCTCGTATTGCCACATTTAAAAGGAAAAATGCACGGCATGGCATTGCGCGTTCCAACGCCAAATGTTTCGCTTGTTGATGTCGTTGTCGATGTAAAAAAAGATGTAACGGTCGATGAAGTAAACGAAGCATTTATGCAAGCAGCACGTGGATCGTTAAAAGGCATTTTAGACGTGACGATGGAACCGCTCGTATCGATTGATTTTAATACGAATCCGCACTCTGCTATTGTCGATGGATTATCAACGATGGTAATCGAAAATCGGAAAGTAAAAGTATTAGCATGGTATGATAATGAATGGGGTTATTCGTGCCGGGTTGTTGATTTAACAAAGCTTGTTGCAAAACAGTTGTCAAAAAACGAAGCGGTTGCGATGTCATAACGCTGGCATTCCAGCGTTATTTTTTATGCCTAATTTCATAAAAAACAAAAAACAATATTGAAAAAAAGATATAAACGAAGTATACTATTTTTCGTGAACTTCTTGAACGCATGGTAATGTGACTACTTAAAGGGTTAGGACCTCTTTGGACTAACTTTCCCCCGTGGTAGTTATACATTCCAGAAAGCAAAAGAAATTCATCGTTTATTTTTTTCAAAATTTATTAAAGGGGGATACGATCATGGATACAATGGGTCGTCACGTTATCTCAGAACTTTGGGGATGCGATTTTGATAAGTTGAATGACATCGAGTTTATTGAAAAAACATTTGTTGATGCAGCGTTAAAGTCAGGTGCGGAAATTCGTGAAGTTGCATTTCATAAATTTGCACCACAAGGCGTTAGCGGCGTTGTGATCATTTCTGAATCACATTTAACGATTCACAGTTTTCCTGAACACGGATATGCGAGTATTGATGTGTACACATGTGGACATTTAGATCCAACGATTGCTGCTGACTATATTGCAGAAGCGTTAGGTGCGCAAACACGTGAAACAATTGAATTACCTCGTGGCATGGGTCCGATTGAAATTAAACAAGCAAAAGCTTTATAATAAAGTGTAAGAGGAAAAGAGGTGTAGATTCTGCACCTCTTTTTTATCATTCGTTGAAAAGTGAGGCGACGACAGGTGAAATGGAAATACGTATTAACGAATCATAATGAAACATCGGAACGTCATCCGGATGAGCAGTTGAAAAGCCGTTATTATAAAACGACGCAAGCGGCTGCATTAAAAGAAGTGAAACAATTGTTCGAGCAAATGGACGGCTATCATATTGTGGCAATCTCAGAAGAAAGAGGAGAAATGAGCGTATCGCTTACGAAAGGAAAAAAAGCATTTATCGTCGTCACAGTCATTTCTGTTCGACCGTTCGAAACAGCTATTGATTTTTCTGTGACGACAGAAACAAAGTGGTTGCCAATCGACTTTGGATTTAGCCGTCAACTTATTATTCGTTTATATGATCAATTAGCTAAACGATTAACATACATCGGATCGGGAATATATAGTGAGAAGTAGTTGTGCATGCGCCTTTTTTTGTCTACTATAAGGGTAAGATTACTGTCAGGAGTTGATACATATGAAATGCCCATCGTGTCACCATCATGGGACGCGGGTACTTGATTCGCGTCCAGTTGATGAAGGGCGTTCCATTCGCCGTCGGCGCGAATGTGAACGTTGCCATTTTCGTTTTACAACGTTTGAGAAAGTCGAAGAAACACCGTTAATTGTCGTGAAAAAAGAAGGAACGAGAGAAGAATTTAGTCGTGAAAAAATATTGCGCGGGCTGATTAAAGCATGTGAGAAGCGGCCGGTTGCCCTTGAACAATTAGAGCAAGTGACGCAGCAAATTGAGCGAGAATTGCGTAATAGCGGCATAAATGAAGTAAAAAGTGAAACGATCGGCGAAATGGTAATGGAAAGATTATCAAAAATTGATGAAGTCGCTTACGTTCGTTTTGCCTCTGTATATCGACAGTTTAAAGATTTAAACGTCTTTATTGAAGAATTAAAAGAGCTCATTAAAAAAGAACAAGGAGAAAGGGCATAATGTGCTCTTTTTCATATGAAGAAGGTCGATAAGATGGAATATAGTTGGAAAGAGTTAATTGCGGTCGACCGATATATTGTACATGCGAACGGAATTTTAAGCGAATTAGACCGAAAAGTATTGACACTTTTATATCAACCTTTAATTGGTGCTCAAGCGTATAGCTTATATATGACGTTATGGAGCGAACTTGAGCAGGCGCGTTTATGGAGCGAGGAGACGACACATCATAGTTTAATGGCGATTATGCAATGTAGTTTGCCAATGATATATGCCGAGCGTTTAAAACTAGAAGGAATCGGGTTGTTAAATACGTACATGAAACGAACGAATGAAGACGATGAACGGGTATTTATTTATGAGCTACTTCTTCCGCTTACACCAGAACAATTTTTCAACGATGGGGTTTTAAATGTATTTTTGTATGATCGTGTCGGAAAAACAAAATTTCAAAAGCTGAAAAAGTTTTTTTCCGATCGTGCCATTGATCGTACGTCATTTACACCGATCACCCGCTCATTTCACGATGTCTTTTCATCCATCCAACCTGAAAAAATGATTCATAAATTAAGTGATGAAGCGAAACAAGAAGTGATGCTTCAAGATGGACAGCAGTATATAGGAAAAGAACGAGCGATATATAAGATGCAAGATGATATATTTGACTTCGATGCCTTTTACGCTGGACTATCTCATCACCTCGTACCACGACGTGCGATTACTGAAAAAGTAAAAGATGCAATTAAAAAGCTTTCTTTTCTGTATGGGATTGGTCCTCTTGATATGCAAAAAATTGTGATGGCCGTCATCGATCCCGCTGAACAAATTGATATTGAAGCATTACGAAAAGCAGCGCAAGAATGGTATCAATTTGAACGCGGTGAAGCGCTTCCGCGTCTATATGATCGTGTACAACCGTTAGCAGAGCGAACGATGGCACATGCCGAACCAAAAAATGAAGAAGAATATTTAATGAAACAGCTTGAAACCGTTTCGCCGAGACAATTGCTTATGGATTTTTCTGGTGGGGTTGAACCGGCGTTAGCTGATTTACAGTTGATTGAAGACATTATGTTTAAACAAAAATTGCCGCCAGGTGTCATGAACGTGCTCATTTACTACGTCATGCTGCGGACAGATATGAAGTTGCCGAAAAAATATGTTGAAAAAATTGCGAGTTCATGGGCGCGAAAAAAGGTACGTACGGTGAAACAAGCGATGGAATTGGCGAAAAAAGAGGCGCGAGAATATGAAACATTTATGAAAGAAAAAGAACAAAAAGGCTCTAAAAAACCGATTCGTACCGAACTGTTGCCAGATTGGCTGCAGACGGACTATTCACAATTTGAGCGAAAACAAGTGAAATCAGAAGAAGAGTTAGAACAAAAACGGCGCGAGTTGGAAGAACGGTTAAAAAAACCGAAAAGTTAGGGGATAAACGATGAAACCAATTCGGGAAACCATTCACCATTTGATGAATCGTCACGATTTTAAAGAACGATATGAGGCGATGAAGCGCGACATTTTACGTGATCCTCATGTTCAAACATTTTTGCGTGGTCATCACGTGACGGATGCGATGTTAAATCGTCATCTCGGTAAATTGTACGAGTTTGTGCAACAAAGCAAGCATTGTGAACGTTGCCAAAGCTTAGAACAATGTCCGAACTTACTGAAAGGTTATACGCCTCATTTAATTTGGCAAGGGAAAAACATTGACGTGCAATATGAGCGGTGTGCTCGTAAAGTGCAAGATGATGAACGAAAAAAACAACAGTCGCTTATTCGTAGTTTATTTATTCCGCGCGATATGTTGCAAGCATCGTTTGATCAGCTAGAAACGGACGATCTTGGGCGAATTGAAGCGATCGAGCTTGCGAACACGTTTGCATCGACATACGAAATAGGCAAACGAATGAAAGGGCTATATTTATACGGATCGTTTGGCGTCGGAAAAACATATTTGTTAGCAGCGATGGCAAATGAGTTAGCACAAAGGCACATCGCTTCATTTCTCGTGTACGTACCAGAGTTTGTTCGCTCGTTGAAATCATCGCTTCAAACCGATGCATTTCAAGATACGATTGAATATGCAAAGCAAGTACCTGTCCTTATGCTCGATGATTTAGGAGCAGAATTAATGTCAAGTTGGTGGCGCGATGAGGTGCTCGGTCCGATTTTACAATATCGCATGCTTGAGCATTTGCCGACATGTTTTACATCAAATTTTGATTTAAAACGTCTGACGCATCACCTTGCTCACTCGCAGCGAGGTGAAGAAGAACAAGTAAAAGCGGCACGAATTATCGAACGAATTATTTATTTAGCTACTCCGATCGAAATGACAGGAAAAAATCGCCGAATCGAAATGTGATAAACAAACGGTGTTCCCCATATATATAAAACAAGCATGTTTCGGGAAAAGGGGGGGCACCGTTGATTTATATCGTATTTCAAAATGGACAAGATGCACAACGACTATTTGAACAATTAAGTAAAGCACCGCAACCATATGGGAAGTTGCTTTATGATGACAAGACGATTACCGTTTTCTTTCATGAACAGAATGTTGCGCATATGCGCGCATTGTTCATTCCTATTTTTTCTTCATGCATCATTCGAGCATTTGAAACACGTTGGATTTTATCGATCATTTCCCGCACGTTTTTTTATGAAAACGAAGAAGAGCAACAACAAATTTTACAGCTTACATATTCGTTTATTGACGGGGAAAGGCACGATTATCGTCTCGGAAAGAAAATAAATGTACCGCGTGAGCAACTAATTGCTCAATCGTTGCATGAATGTTTGCAGGAAGGGGTGTTTTCATTCGAGTCGCTTATCACTTTTCGCTTAAAGCCGTATTATGATCGGCTTATGCATTATGTGGAATTAGCGATTGACGAATACAAATTAGAACAAGAATACCAAACTTTCGTTCAACTGTTGCGCGAAATTGTGGCGTCGCGCCAGCCGAAAATGAGCGTCCTTCATTTAGTATACGAAAACGAAACGTTTCAATTTTTCGATGACCATTTTTTTTACTTGTCACCTCATCAACTAAAGCAGTTTATTGACCGTCGATTGATGGTGAGTCAGCCGATGTACATTGATACATCTGTGTTAGCGCCGCTCGTATCGATAGCACCAGAAAAAATATATATGTATACAAATGTGACAGATGTCGGAATGATTCAAACGATTCAAAATGTGTTTCAAGAGCGCATCGAGCTACGAACACCTCTTGATTTTCCAAAAAAATATGCTTATAATGACATACATAGTGAATAAAGCAAAAAGTGATGATGAGGACATGGGTGTATTTTTACGGTTCACAGAGAGGGAAGGCATAGGCTGAAACCTTCCTAACACGGAAAATGCACTTACCACCTCTAAACTTCAGCAGTGAACAATGGGACGATTGCCCGTTTAGTAATTGCTGACGGTTTACGCCGTTATCGAGATGAAGCCGTTTATACGCTCGCTTTATGTTCGTATAGACGGGAAGAAGGGTGGAACCACGAAACCAACTCGTCCCTCGTTTTTGGGACGAGTTTTTTTATTTTTTAAAAAAGGAGTGAGCAGCTTTGGTGGATGTAGTAAAAATTACATTTCCAGATGGAGCAGTGAAGGAGTTTCCGAAAGGAGTGACAACGGAAGATATTGCAGCGTCCATTAGCCCAGGACTGAAGAAAAAAGCAATTGCAGGAAAGCTAAACGATCGCATGATCGATTTGCGTACACCGATTGAAGAAGACGGCGCCATTTCGATTATTACGCAAGATATGCCAGAAGCGCTTGACATTTTACGTCATAGCACAGCGCATTTAATGGCACAAGCGATTAAACGATTGTACAAAGATGTGAAGCTTGGCGTTGGCCCTGTCATTGAAAACGGCTTTTACTATGATATTGATGTTGACGTACCAATTACAGCAGAAGACTTACCGAAAATTGAACAAGAAATGAAAAAAATTGTGAAAGAAAACTTAGATATCGTTCGCCAAGAAGTGAGTCGCGAAGAGGCAATTCGTCGCTATACAGAAATGGGCGATCATTTAAAAATTGAACTTATTCACGACATTCCAGAGGGAGAAGTCGTTTCCATTTACGAACAAGGCGAATTTTTCGACCTTTGCCGCGGAGTGCACGTCCCATCAACAGGAAAAATTAAAGAGTTTAAACTGTTAAGCGTGGCAGGTGCATACTGGCGTGGTGACAGTAAAAATAAAATGTTGCAACGCATTTACGGTACAGCCTTTTTCAAAAAAGAAGATTTAGATGAATATTTACGTCTTTTACAAGAAGCGAAAGAGCGCGATCATCGCAAGCTCGGAAAAGAGCTCGACTTATTTATGACATCGCAAAAAGTAGGACAAGGATTGCCGCTTTGGCTTCCAAAAGGTGCAACTATTCGCCGAACAATTGAGCGTTATATCGTCGATAAAGAGCTGTCGCTTGGCTATCAACACGTATATACACCAGTGCTAGGTAGCGTCGAGTTATATAAAACGTCTGGTCATTGGGATCACTATAAGGATGGAATGTTTCCGCCAATGGAAATGGATAATGAACAGCTCGTCTTACGTCCGATGAACTGCCCACATCATATGATGGTGTATAAACATAAAATTCATAGCTATCGCGAGTTGCCAATTCGTATCGCAGAGCTCGGTACGATGCATCGTTACGAAATGTCAGGTGCGCTTACAGGATTGCAACGCGTTCGTGGAATGACATTGAATGATGCGCATATTTTCGTTCGCCCAGATCAAATTAAAGACGAGTTTAAGCGCGTCGTTAATTTAATTTTAGATGTATATAAAGATTTCGGTTTAACGAACTATTCGTTCCGTCTGTCGTATCGCGATCCGCAAGATAAAGAAAAATATTATGATGACGATGCGATGTGGGAAAAAGCGCAAAGCATGTTAAAAGAGGCGATGGACGAGCTCGGACTTGACTATTACGAAGCAGAAGGAGAAGCTGCGTTTTACGGTCCAAAACTAGACGTTCAAGTACGAACAGCGCTTGGAAAAGATGAAACGTTATCTACGGTTCAACTTGATTTCTTGTTACCGGAACGTTTTGACTTAACATATATCGGTGAAGACGGAAAACCGCATCGTCCGGTTGTCATCCATCGCGGTGTCGTATCAACGATGGAACGTTTCGTTGCCTTTTTAATTGAGGAGTATAAAGGGGCGTTCCCGACATGGTTAGCGCCTGTACAAGTACAAGTTATTCCTGTTTCCCCAGCTGTTCATATGGATTATGCGTATGAAGTAAAACATGCGTTACAAGCGGCAGGCATTCGTGTTGAAGTCGATGAGCGTGAAGAAAAAATCGGTTATAAAATTCGCGAAGCACAAATGCAAAAAATTCCGTACATGCTCGTTGTCGGCGATAATGAAGTAAATGAACGGGCAGTGAACGTGCGAAAATATGGCGAACAAAAAAGCGAAACGATGCCGCTTGATGCGTTCGTTGACTCTATCGTAAAAGAAGTGCGTAAATAAATAGTTGCATTTTCTCTTTATGTTTGTTATAGTTTTATTTGTTGTGATCAATTGGTATGAGTAAAATGTTTGTGGGAGAAAAAAAGACAGGTTCCTGATTTGGTATAATCAGGAACCTTTCCGATATGTAAGTAAAATAGATGAA